>JBGSBQ010000691.1:0-2506 GCA_041730475.1 Sphingomonadaceae bacterium | reverse complement strand
CTGATAAAGCCGGTATCCAGTGCGGCATAGAACTGCTGTTCCTGCTCATTGATATCGGCTTCCGGCACCAGCGTTGCGACGTACACCAGATTCAGCGCAGCGCTGCCGACGAAATCCTGCAAACCAGTCGCGGCGCGCAGGTCGGCGCTGCTGACCTGCCGCAGCACCAGATCGGCCGGTTCAAACACATAGCTGCCCTCCGGCAGCACCGCATACAGCGTGATTTCCTGCTCATTGCGTGCCGACGGGGCAGTTCGGCCACCCTCGGCTGGCCGGTTCACGCCGAAAGCCGCCCACAGCAGGCGTGACAAGGTGTACAGCGGCAATGGCCGGGCGGCGTAGGCACGGCTGGAGTGCCGCTGTTGGAGCAAGTTCAGCAGCACCATGCTGGCGTCGGAGAAATCCGCATCCAGACCATGTCCACTGGGCGGCACCAGCCGGATGTCGTTCAAACGATCATGGGTAGCGCTCATGGCAACTCCTGTAACGGGGATGTTTTGACAGTAGCGCGAGCACGCCACCAGTGCAGCCCGCACGCATGATCCAGATCAAAACCCCCTCGAATTTGCCCGCACGCTGTCGAATGCAGCAATATTTTGATTCAAGTCAATTCTTGGGGCTGACGTGGCGGGTCAGGAGG
Source organism: Sphingomonadaceae bacterium (assembly GCA_041730475.1). Taxonomy (GTDB): domain Bacteria; phylum Pseudomonadota; class Gammaproteobacteria; order Burkholderiales; family Burkholderiaceae_D; genus Rugamonas. Next base: position 1,866 of record JBGSBQ010000691.1, on the reverse strand, counting down.
GGTACATTTCTGTCTAGTCTCACCCATACTTGTCAATAAAAAGGTAACAGCATGGAACCATCCTCTCCCCTGATCATCGAACTGGCGGCGCACCTGCGTCAGCAACGTCAATTGCTGGCCGCCCAGCTGCACCAGCGCCTGCATGGCGGCGCCGACGACCAGGAATTGGGACTGGCAAATTTTTTCACGGCACAAGATGACGCCGCCGAAGCCAGCCAGCGCAGCGACATCGACGTCGCGCAACTGGACCATGAATCGGCCGAACTGCAAGGCATCGATCAAGCCTTGCAGCGGATCACGGATGGCAGCTATGGCGCGTGCGCCAGTTGCGGCGACGCCATCGCCGAAGAACGACTGAAAGCCCAGCCCGCCGCTTGCCTGTGCCTGGCGTGCCAAAAGGCCGCCGAACAGCGGCTGCCACAGCGCTGAAGTTCGGGGCCGCAGCGCGCCCGGCCGCTGCACTTACTGCCGCGCAAACCATGCCATGGCGGCATCGTATTCTGGCTGGGACTCCACGATGGTGCGGCCCTCTGGGGCCAGATTGTGGCCCGCCAACGGAATCCGGCGGAAAGTCACATCCCGTCCCTGTGCCCGCAGTTGCGCGTACAAGACTTCGGTCGACAGGATCGGCACATTGTGGTCACGCATGCCGCTCGCGAGATACACTCTGGCCGACGAGCGCGCCAGATTCTCCAGCGTCGACTGTGCGAAAAAGCTGCTCCAGCGCAGGTAGGTGTGGCCCCAAACGAATTTGCTGCTGCTCGCGGGATCGGCGGCGATCGCGTTGACGTTGCGATCGAGCTCCTGCAACTGGCGCAGTTTTTCCTCGTCAGTGGCGCCGGACAGATGGATGTTCGCGGCAAAGTCATACAGCTGGCTCGGCCCGTTGGCGCCGAACAGCACCACATCGCTCACCTCGGGCATATCACGCGCCAGCCCGGCGGCGACCGGCGCCCCCTCCGAAATGCCCAGCACCAGCACCCTGCTCGCATCAACCTCAGGGCGGGTCAGTGCATGACGCAACGCCCGTTTGACGGTTGCCAGCCACGCGCCGTAGGAGAAGTGCTGATTGAATTCACCGGCACAGCCGATTGCCGAGCCCGGCTGCCCTTGCTGTTGCTGGTCCGACTGATACGGCTTGTCGACCACCATGACGGCATAACGTTTTTGCGCGGCGAGCGGAAGCCACGAGAAAATGGTCGAATAGCGCTGGGCCGTACCCAGTCCGACAAAGGGCGGCGTACAACCGGAGCCCTGGATGTAGAGCACCAGTGGTGCCCGCTGTGCTGGCAGCGACAGGTAATAACTTACTGGCAAGCTGTTGCCGTCACCCAGCGTCAGCCGCGTAATCGTCAGGCTGTCTAACTCGAACCGCTGCTGAGCGGTGAGCACCTCGGCCGCGCAGCCGCTACGGCAGCACAGCGCCCCGCAGAACAGCAGGCAGGCAGCAATAGCAGCGCGGCGTCGGAAAGCACAGAGCATACAGATCCTCTCTTGTCGGATCCACCATCTTGCCTGAAATCCTAGAATCGATTGCAAGTTTTTGACGCTGGGTGGCAAATTACCGAGGCTGTTCCGTGCTGCCAGATGAGTCCGCCACCTGTCGGAGCGGGCCCGCTTCCGGTATCATGCGGTATGAATACGATTTCCTTCCAACCGTTTGTCATTGGGGTCGCTGGCGGTAGCGGCAGTGGCAAGTCCACGGTATCCCAACAAGTATTGGCGTCGTTTGGCGCCGACATGGGATTGGGCCCAGGCGCCCACGGTGCCGGTGGCCAGAACAGTGCCCAGTGCCAGGCCGGCGGCCAGGCGGAAGGTTGCAGGTGCGCGCATGTCGATCTCCTCGTTCACAACAGCAGGGTGGGT
>JBGSBQ010000690.1:0-2508 GCA_041730475.1 Sphingomonadaceae bacterium | reverse complement strand
CGAGAGCATACTCATACACTTCCCATGCGCCGCCTACGAGCGCGGCCACGAGTACGCACTGCCAAAGCGAGAAGGTCAGCCCGAAACGCAAAAAGAGCCATGCCGCTGCGAGCGCGACCCAGAGACCGCCGAGGAAATGTAGGTCCAATGCCGACGCGTGGCAAGACCACTGTGCGGCTGCGTGTGCCGCGCTAGGCGTCAGCTTCGAGGCGCGCCGCGTCACGCTGGTCAAGAAAGAAAAATCCGGCATCGAAGCTGCGGCCCGCGCCGCGCGCTATGCCGCGTTGGGCACGCTATGCCATGAACATCAGGTGACGTTGCTGCTGACGGCCCACCATCAGGACGATCAGGCCGAAACCGTGCTGCTGCAACTGCTACGCGGCTCTGGCACCGCCGGCCTGTCCGGCATGGACGCCGCCAATGCCGCGCCCGAGCTGCTGGCCAATCCGCAACTGGTGATGGCGCGTCCCTTGCTGGCGGCGTCGCGCAAGCAGCTTGATGCCTATGTCACCACGCATGGCATCGATTACATCCATGATGAATCGAACGACGACCCGCGCTTCGCCCGCAACGCCTTGCGCCATCAGGTGATGCCGGCGCTGGCGCAAGCCTTTCCCGGCTTTCAGGAGCGTTTTGCGCGCAGTGCCCAGCACGCACAGTCGGCGCAGCGCCTGTTGACCGAGCTGGCCCAGCAGGACTTGGCAGCGGCGCTCGATGGCGACTGCCTCGCGGTGGCCTACCTGCGCGACCTGAGCACCGACCGCAACTACAATCTGCTGCGCCACTGGTTCCATACCCGCGGCCTGCGCATGCCCAGTGTGGCATGGTTGTCCGAGCTGCTGACCCAGCTGCTGGAAGCGCGCTACGATGCCCAGTTGCTGGTGACCCATCCCGACTGCCATGTGCGGCGGCACCGCGACCGTTTGTATCTGACGCCCAAGCTGGCCGAACTGGAGGGCACGCGCGAAGACCAGTTCGATGACAGCCCTGGCACCGATTTCCGCTGGCAGGGCGAGGCCGAACTGTCGTTCCCAGCCTACGGAGGCGTGCTGCATTTCATCGCGGCTGGTGCCGACGAGCCGGGTCTGCCAGCCGACTGGCTGCGCGCGCAAAAGCTGGTGATCGAATTCCGGCGCGGCGGTGAGCGCCTGAAGCTGGCACCGAATCGGCCGACCCGGGCCCTCAAATACCACTATCAGGCGCTCGACATCCCGGCCTGGGAGCGCGCCCGTTTGCCAGTGGTGAAGGCAGCAGACCACTTGCTGTTTGCGGCCGGCATTGGCATGGATAGTCAGCGCCTCGATACGGCGTCTGACAGTCGTTTTCGCTTGCAGTGGCAAGCAGTCTAGACAATTTTCGATGTGTGCAGATTGGCATGAACATATGCCGATACAGTATGACTTTATGACTTTTATGACTTGTTATTTTGCAGTGCGGCATGTACAGTAAAGGGCTCCATTTACTCCTTATTGAGCGGAAAACTCACTGTTATGGCTTTAATCGTGCACAAATACGGCGGTACGTCGATGGGTTCGACGGACCGTATCAAGAACGTCGCGCGGCGTGTCGCCAAGTGGCATGACGCAGGGCACCAAGTCGTGGTCGTGCCATCGGCAATGTCGGGCGAGACCAATCGCCTGATCGCGCTGGCAAAAGAAATCCAGGCCCAGCCGGACCCACGTGAACTCGACATGATCGCCTCGACTGGCGAACAAGTGTCGGTGGGTCTGCTGTCGATGGCGCTGCAAGCAATTGGCAAGGAAGCGGTGTCCTACGCCGGCTGGCAAGTCGCGATTAAAACCGATTCCGCTTTCACCAAAGCCCGCATTCAGTCGATCGACGACGTCAAAGTCCGCGCCGATCTCGACGCCGGCAAAATCGTGGTCATCACCGGTTTCCAGGGGGTAGATGATGGCGGCAATATCGCGACCCTCGGTCGCGGTGGTTCCGATACCTCGGCGGTGGCGATTGCCGCAGCGCTGAAGGCGGCGGAATGCCTGATTTTCACCGACGTTGATGGCGTCTACACTACCGATCCACGCGTGGTCTCCGAAGCGCGTCGCCTCAAAGCGATCACCTTCGAAGAAATGCTGGAACTGGCGTCGCTGGGCTCGAAAGTGCTGCAGACCCGTTCGGTGGAATTCGCTGGTAACTATCGTGTTCCGACGCGCGTTCTGTCGTCGCTGACCGATCCTATGCTGGATCTGGACATTGAAGCCAACTCGGGCACCCTGATTTCGTTTGAGGAAGATACAAACATGGAACAAGCAGTCATCTCCGGCATCGCATTCAATCGCGATGAAGCCAAAATCACCGTGCTGGGCGTGCCGGACCGTCCGGGCGTGGCGTACCACATCCTCGGCCCAGTGGCCGACGCGAATATCGAAGTCGACATGATCATCCAGAACCAGTCGGTGGATGGCAAGACCGACTTCACATTCACCGTGTCGCGCAACGACTACCAGCGCGCCGTCGACGTGCTGAACGGCACCAAGGCCGAACTGGGCG
>JBGSBQ010000689.1:0-2510 GCA_041730475.1 Sphingomonadaceae bacterium | reverse complement strand
GTCGGAACGGACCATGCGCTGCACGCCGGCCGACAGGGCGACTTCAGCGTGGGTGAAGCCTTTGTGGACGCGGTAGGAAATGGCGCGGTCGTTGTACAGCGACGCGAACACATGCTTCATCGCGTCCAGTACGTTGTCGATGCCGACTACGTTCAGGAAGGTTTCTTGCTGGCCTGCGAAGGAGGCGTCGGGCAAGTCTTCGGCGGTGGCCGAGGAGCGCACGGCGAACGACATTTCGGTGGTCGAATCGGCCACCAGTTGTTCGTAGAAAGACTGGATCTCTGCGGCCAGACGTGGCTGGAACGGCGTTTCGACGATCCATTGACGAATCTCGGCGCCCGCTTGCGCCAGTGCGCGCACGTCGTCGATATTCAGGTCGGCCAGACGGTCGGCGATGCGCTCGGCCAGCGGCTTGCCGCCGTCGACGCTATACGACAGGAAATCACGGAAAGCCTGCGCCGTGGTGGCAAAGCCACCTGGCACGCGGACGCCGGCACCAGCAAGCTGGCTGATCATCTCGCCCAAAGAGGCGTTCTTGCCGCCGACGGATTCGACATCCGTCATGCGCAAGTTTTCAAATGAGGCGACGTAGACCGCTTCTGTTGCGTTTTGCTGCTCCTTCAATGCTGCGTTGGACATAATTACACCTTTTTGATGATAGAAATCTTCCAGCGAGGCGCAGACATCATTCTTGTTATTCTTGGCGTCGTGCAGCACAATCTAACCAATGGCGACCATTCTACAGCCTGCGAAGCAAATTGACGATTCACAATATTGACAGGCTCTCTCTACATGACCTCTGAACAACGCACTCCCATGCCAACTGCGGCGCGTACCGTGTTTTTTGTTTCCGACGGCACTGGTATTACTGCAGAAACTTTCGGTCACTCGGTTCTGACCCAATTCGATCTGCGCTTCCGCCAGTTCCGCCTGCCATTCATCGATACGCTCGATAAAGCCTATGATGCGGCACGCAAGATTAATGAAGCCTTTGAAGTCGATGGTCAGCGCCCGATTATCTTTTCCACGCTGGTGAAAGCCGAGTTATCGAATGTCATTCGCCAGTGCAAAGGCATGCACATGGATTTGATCCAAACTTTTGTTGCACCACTCGAACAAGAGTTAGGCGTCAAATCGACGCACACCATCGGCCGTTCCCACAATATCGTCGATAGCGAAGAATATAAAAACCGGATCGAAGCGATTAACTTTTCGTTAGCGCACGATGACGGACAGTCGCATAAAAACCTGGCCTCGGCCGATGTGATACTGGTGGGCGTGTCGCGTTCCGGCAAAACCCCGACCAGCCTGTATCTGGCAATGCAATATGGCATCAAGGCCGCCAACTACCCGCTGATACCAGACGATTTTGAGCGCGGCAAGCTGCCCTCGTCGCTTTACGAATTCAAAAACAAGATCTTTGGGCTAACCATTACTTCTGAGCGACTGGCTGAAATTCGCAACGAACGGCGCGCCGGCAGCAAATATGCGTCGATCGAGAATTGCCGCTATGAGGTCAATGAGGCGGAGAAAATGATGAAGCGCGAAGGGATACGCTGGCTGTCGTCGACCGCCAAGTCGATTGAAGAGATTTCAACGACGATCCTGCAAGAAATCAAACCGAATCGCCGCGAGTACTAGGCGGCAAGCGGGCCAGCAGGCGCGCCAGCAATTGCGCCTGTGCCGGACTCAACGCTGGCATCGCCAGCAGGCGCGTGACCACCGTACGGGTCACTTGTGGACGCAGATAGCGCACGCTGCCGGCCGGCACAGCACACACCTGATACCAGCCGGGCTGCACGGCCCCCGTAGCACCCGGCAAGCTGCGCTCTACCAGCAGTCTCTGCAGCGCCAACCAGCCACCGGCATCGGCCCGGATAGTTTCCTCGCCAACTTTCAATGTAGCGGCCGCCTGCACGCAGAACGAGGGCATGCTCTTGTCTTGCGGACCGATGTGCTCAAAACACAACACTTGCACCTCGGCCCGCACCAGCAAGGGCATGGCCAGCAACAGCAAACTCCAATCACGGGGCCGCATCACGCCGCTGGCCGACCACGGCGCAGACCAAACCGACCGCCCGCCAGCAAGCCGATCAGCAGTAACGACAAGCTATCGGGCACTGGCATGGCCGCCGCCGTCACAAAGCCGCCAGCCGAAGGATTGGCCAGCGCCACCAGCTGCAAGTCATAACCCACCAGCACCAGGGCATCCGGCACGCTGCTGGCGTCCTTATCACCAATCAGCGACGGAGTAATTTGCAGCACCGGGGTCAGCCTCGCCATCAAATCAGCGGTAGCGGACCTACCCTCCAGTACATTAAACGCATCGGAGAAACTCCCGGCCGCAAAGCGCACAAAATCAGCACTGGCAATTGGATCATCGGTATTCGGGGTGTTATTGATCGACATACCTGCGTGGTAAGTGAAATTCACCTCGGATACATTATCAAAGGCCAGTGCAATATCGAGACTGATACCATCCAGAGCACTCCCGCTGGCGGTTGCACCAT
>JBGSBQ010000688.1:0-2512 GCA_041730475.1 Sphingomonadaceae bacterium | reverse complement strand
GTCGGCGACTTGACCTCGCGTCCCAGCGCGCAGGCGCGTTGCGACACTATCTTGGGCGCTGCGCCCGGCCCGCGCAGCAGGCTGGCGAGGATCAACGCATCCCGCATGTTCAGGCCCGATGGCACTTTGCCGAACAGGATGCGCGAGGCCGCGCCTACCCCTTGCAACTCGCCGCGAAACGAGGCCAGGTTCAGGTAAGCTTCCAGAATCTGCGGCTTGCTCCAGCTGGCGTCGAGCTGGCGAGCGGCCCGTACCTGATCCCATTTCTGGCCCCAGCTACGGCCCTGCGCTGAACCTTGCAGCTGCGGATCAAGCAGCGCCGCCAGTTGCATGGTGATGGTCGAGGCGCCGCGCGGGCGACTGCGGAACAGGTTGTCCCACGCCGCCTTGCCGATCGCCTGCAAGTCGACGCCGCCGTGCTGATAGAAGCGCTGATCTTCAGCCTGCAGCACGGCCGCCGGCAGACTGGGGGATATCTCGTCCAGCACCACCCACGGCAAGCGGCGCACCGTCAGATCGGTGCGCAGCGACTGGATCGGGGCTCCGTGGCGGTCCAGCAGTTGCGCATCGGACGGCTGGTAGGCGGCCCGCACCTGCGCATACGTTGGCACGGCCTGCGCCAGCCGCACACCGGATGCCGCGACAGCAGGCGCAGTATCGGCAGCAGCTGCGGCGGACACGGGAGCAGCAGCAACGAGAACAACTGCAAGCAGCACAGCCCGGCCACTGGCGCGGGCACCGCCCCATGTCTGCACCGCCCCTCTCGCATTACGCCGCACCTTCATCTCACCCTCATTTCACGCTGACCGCCGGATTCGGCATCGCCCCGAACATCTCAGGACTATACATCGCTTCGACGCGGGTCGCTGGCAACGAGAACTGGCCCGAATTATTCAGCCGCACCGTGTACTCGACGCTCCATTTGCCTTTCGGGACGAACTGATAATAGGCCCGGTATGCCTCAAAACTGCGCTCCTCGTACGCAGGCCAGACCCAGCCGGTGCTCTTTGCGCCGCTGCTGAGGATTTGCGAATCGCGCCCCAGTCCGGAGCCCAGCACGGTGGCGCTGGCCGGGATCGGATCGTCGACCACCACCCACGTCATATCCGACTGCGCTTCCAGATCGAGGTGCACGCGGTACACATCCCCCCGCGACCAGACCCCGGGACTCTTCTGCTCCACCGGCGTGATGCGCTTGCTGATCTGGTAGCCGCTGCTCAGGGCTGTCTTCAGCGGCAAGGCCGCCAGACTTTGCACCGTCACCCACGGCTTGCCCTGCCCCGCGTGTTCCAGTTGCAGCTCGCTTTCGGCACGCGGCCATGGCAGCAGTACGCTACCACTGCTGACCTCCGCACCATACGCGATGCTCTTGCTGGCCGTCCCCAGTGAGGCACTGCTGATACCCGTGACCGGCACCGACTCAAACTGCTGCGAAAATTTATCCAGCGCCAGCACGCCCCAGGCATTCGCCACCGTCGTGCCCCAGTGCCCGGCACGTTGCCGCCCCAACGCACCGCGTGCCATACGTCCCATGTCAGCCTGCCACGCCGGGTTGTCGCGCATCGCCAGCAGCAGGCGGTTGGCATTCACATCGGCCGATGCCATCAGCCACCACCAGTCGTCCTTGCGCTCAGTCGAAAAGCCCAGCGTCGTCCCCTGCAGGTTCAGGCGCGCACGCAGAATCTGCTGCACCTGCGCCAGTTGCGTGGCGCGCTGTGGCAGCGCCGGCGAGCGGTGCAGGATCAGATACCAGTCGATGACGGCCGACGTCGGCCACAAATTAGGCTCCAGCGCGAACGACTCCAGTTCGCCGGGCGCCACCGGCCCACTGCGCGACAACGCTTCCAGCGCGGCGATCTTGCGCACCGCCAGATCTGCCGTGCGCAGCGCCGAGTAGCGCACCACGCGCCCCTGCACAAAACCACGCAAGCCCTCTTCCATGCGCGCCTTCAGTTCGGGCGCGATGCTGTAGCCTGCTTCCTGCGTCACCGACAGCACATAGGCGGTCAGGCTGTCACTGCCCTGATCCATCGACGGGAAGTATTTCAACAGACCGTCGCCATCCAGATAGGCCGGCAGCTTGGCCGCTTGCGCATCCCACAAGGCCTCGTCCTGCAAGGCGATCGCACGCGAAGTGTTCTGTTCAAAGCAGGTGTAAGGATAGGCCGTCATGAATTCGCGCACGCCGGGCAGGTCGCCACCCAGCCGGGCGCTGAACACGGCCTGCACCCCACCCCGCCCTGCCAGCGCGCCATCCGGCAGGTGCACCTTCATCGTTTGCGTCTTCTCGATCTGCAGCAAGGTCGCCTGCAAGGTCCGCACCGGCACCGCCGCAATCACCTTCTGCCGGATGCGCAGACGATCCATGGCAGCCGGGCTGTCCTGCGCCACCACTTTTGCCGTCACCTCCCACTGCAATTCCGGCTGCCCCAGCGGCACCACCACGTCCCAGCCCACTTCCTGCGCCTGACCGGCCGCCAGTGCCAGCGTCTGGCGCGCCAGCACCTTGCCG
>JBGSBQ010000687.1:0-2521 GCA_041730475.1 Sphingomonadaceae bacterium | reverse complement strand
ATCTGGACGTGCTGGAAGCGCTGGAAGAATTGGGCATCTATGAAACCATGGCCGCCAAGGTCGGCCTGCGCCTGTTCAAGGTCGCCATGCCATGGCCGCTGGAGCCGGACAGCGTGCGCGAATTCGCACAAGGGCTGGACGAAATTCTGGTGGTCGAAGAAAAACGCCAGATCGTCGAATACCAGCTCAAGGAACAGCTGTACAACTGGCGCGACGACGTGCGTCCGCGCGTGATCGGCAAGTTCGATGAAAAAGGCGAATGGGTAGCCCCGCGCGGCGAATGGCTGCTGACCTCCAAGGCCGACTTCTCGGTCTCGCAAGTGGCGCGCGTGATCGCCAGCCGCGTCGCCCGGCTGATCTCGGACCCGGTCACCTGCGACCATATCAAGGCCCGCCTGAGCTTCCTCGACGCCAAGGATGCGGTGCTGAAGAAAGCCATCCACACCCCATTCCGCCCAGCCTTCTATTGCTCCGGCTGCCCGCACAACACCTCGACCAAGGTACCGGAAGGCAGTCTGGCGCTGGCCGGCATCGGCTGCCACGTGATGGCGACGTCGATCTACCCCGAATTCAACAAGCTGACCACCCACATGGGCGGCGAAGGCGCACCGTGGATCGGCCAGGCCGCGTTCTCGAAAATCCCGCACGTGTTCCAGAACCTCGGTGACGGCACCTATTTCCACTCCGGCTATCTGGCAATCCGCGCCGCCGTGGCGGCCAAGGTCAACATGACCTACAAGATTCTGTACAACGACGCCGTCGCGATGACGGGCGGCCAGCCGGTGGACGGCATCACCTCGGTGCCGCTGATCGCCCAGCAAATGGCAGCCGAAGGCGTGAAACGGATCGCGCTGGTGACCGAAGACCTGAGCCGCTACACCGACCGTGGCGCCCTGCCCAGCATTGTCAGCCTGCACGACCGCAAGGACATGGATGCAGTGCAGCGCGAACTGCGTGAAGTCAGCGGCGTGTCGGTGCTGATCTACGACCAGACCTGCGCCGCCGAGAAGCGTCGGCGCCGGAAGAAGGGCGAGTTACCCGACCCGGCCAAGCGCATGGTCATCAACGAAGCCGTGTGCGAAGGCTGCGGCGACTGCGGCATCCAGTCCAACTGCACCTCGATCCTGCCAAAGGAAACGGAATTCGGCCGCAAGCGCAGCATCGACCAGTCGTCCTGTAACAAGGACTACTCGTGCGTGAAAGGCTTCTGCCCGAGCTTCGTCACGGTCGAAGGCGGCACGCTGAAAAAATCGAAGACCGGCATCACCGTGGACGCCAACAAGAACGTCGTCGACGACGGTTTCGGCGCCCTGCCCGAACCCGTGCTGCCGGACTGCGAACAGCCCTACAACATCCTGATCAACGGCATCGGCGGCACCGGCGTGATCACCGTTGGCGCCCTGATGGGCATGGCCGCCCACCTCGAAGGCAAAGGCGCCTCGGTGCTGGACATGACCGGCATGTCGCAGAAAAACGGCTCGGTGACGTCGCACGTCAAAGTGGCGCGCACCCCGGCCCACCTGCGCGCCCAGCGCATCGCCACCGGCGAAGCCGACCTGATACTCGGCTGCGACATGCTGACCGCCGGCGCTGCCGATGCGGTCTCCAAGATGCGTCCGGGCCGCACCATGGCCGTGGTCAACCTGCACGAACAGCCGCCGGGCACCTTCGCCCAGAACCCCGACTGGCAATACCCGGTCGAGGAAGTGCGGGCTCTGATCAGCGAATCGGTCGGCGCCGAGGCCAACCCGGGCAGCGCCGATTTCATCAACGCCACCAAGCTGGCCACCGCGCTGATGGGTGACTCGATCGCCGCCAACCTGTTCATGCTCGGTTACGCCTACCAGAAAGGCCGCATCCCGCTGCGCGAAGCGTCGCTGCTGCGCGCGATTGAACTGAACGGCGTCGGCATCGCCTCCAACAAGAAAAGCTTCCTGTGGGGCCGCCGCGCCGCCGTCGACCTGAAGCGCGTCGAACGGGTCGCCATGCCCACGCAAGCGATCGTGGTGCAAATGCCGCAAAGCCTGGAGAACGTCATCAACAAGCGGGTCGAATTCCTGACCGGTTATCAGGGTGCGGCCTACGCCGCCAGCTACGACACGCTGGCGGCCCAAGTGCGCGCTAAGGAAAGCGCGCTTGGTCTCGGCAACAAGCTGTCGCTGGCGGTCGCCAAGTCCCTGTTCAAGCTGATGGCCTACAAGGACGAATACGAAGTGGCGCGCCTGTACACCGACGGCCGCTTCGTCGAGCAATTGCAGCAGCAATTCGAAGGCAACTTCTCGCTGAAGTTCAACCTCGCGCCGCCGTTGTTTGCCAAAAAGGACGGCCAGGGCCATCTGGTGAAGGCCGAATTTGGCTCGTGGATGTGGAGCGCCTTCAAGCTGCTGGCCAAGCTCAAGGGCCTGCGCGGCGGTGCTTTCGACGTCTTCAGGTACACCGAGGAGCGCAAGATGGAGCGCGCGCTGATTGCAGAGTACCGCGAGATGGTCGAGGCGCTGCTGCCGAAGCTGTCCGCCGACAC
>JBGSBQ010000686.1:0-2525 GCA_041730475.1 Sphingomonadaceae bacterium | reverse complement strand
AAACCCGGGGTCCTGCCCCCCAAACCCAAAAAAAACCCCCCGCCGTTTAAATTTTTTGCCTTTTGGCCACACCTGACCCCGGTTTTAAAAATAGGAAATACCATGGAACGCGATCAGGCTTCGAAATTTATGTTTGACTTGCTGCGCCTGATGGTCAGCAAGAAGGGCTCGGATCTGTTCATTACTGCCGGCTTTCCACCGGCGATCAAGATCGATGGCAAGCTGACCCCGGTCTCCAGTACCGTGCTGACGGCAGCCCATACCACCGATCTGGCGCGCTCTATCATGAACGATAAGCAGACCGCTGCCTTCGAACTGACCAAGGAGGCCAATTTCGCCATCAGCCCCGGCGATCTGGGACGCTTCCGGGTCTCGGCCTTTGTTCAGATGAGCTCGGTCGGCATGGTGCTGCGCACGATTACCAGCGAGATCCCGAAACTGGAAGACCTCGGCCTGCCCGCCGTGCTGAAGGATGTGGTGATGGCCAAGCGCGGCCTGGTGATCATGGTCGGCGCGACCGGCTCCGGCAAGTCGACCACGCTGGCCGCCATGGTCGGCTACCGCAACGAGAACAGCTACGGCCATATCATCACCATCGAGGATCCGGTCGAGTATGTGCATCCGCATAAGAACTGCATCGTCACCCAGCGCGAAGTCGGCGTCGATACCGATGACTGGGAAGTGGCGCTGAAAAATACGCTGCGTCAGGCCCCGGACGTGATCCAGATCGGCGAGATCCGCGACCGCCAGACCATGGACCATGCAATCGCCTTCGCGGAAACCGGCCATCTGTGCCTGGCCACGCTGCATGCCAACAGTGCCAATCAGGCGCTTGATCGCATCATCAATTTCTTCCCCGAGGAGCGCCGCCAGCAACTGCTGATGGACTTGTCGCTGAACCTGCGCGGCATGATCTCGCAGCGCCTGATCCCGCGCAAGGAAAGCAAGGGCCGGGCCGTCGCCATCGAGATCCTGCTAAACTCTCCGCTGATTTCGGACCTGATCTTCAAGGGCCAGGTCCACGAGATCAAGGAGCTGATGAAGAAGTCGCGCGAACTGGGCATGCAGACCTTCGACCAGTCGCTGTTCGAGCTGCATGAGGCAGACTTGATCAGCTACGAAGATGCCTTGCGCAACGCCGATTCAGTCAACGATTTACGCCTTGCCATCAAGCTGGAGGGCAAGGCCGCCAAGAGCCGCGATCTGTCGGCCGGCACTGAACATTTGGGGATCATCTGATGACATCAATCTTGCAGCATCACGCCGACAGTCTGGCCGGCACCCCGGTCGACCAGTCCCACTACCAAGGCCACGTCGTGCTGAACGAGAACACCGCCACCAAGTTCGGCTACACGCAGCAGTACAACGGACTGGAAACAGTCTACCAGCAATTCAAGGACCAGGGCGCAGTGGTGCTGGGCTTCCCCTGCAACCAGTTCGGCGGCCAGGAGCCGGGTCAGGCCGAGGAAATCGGCGCCTTCTGTGAAAAGAATTTCGGCGTCACCTTCCCGCTGTTCGCCAAGATCGACGTCAATGGCGACGCTGCCCATCCGCTGTTCAAGCAGCTCAAGAAAGCCGCCCCCGGCCTGCTGGGCACCGAGGCCATCAAGTGGATCTTCACCAAGTTCCTGGTGCGCAAGGACGGCAGCGTCTACAAGCGCTATGCGCCGGCCACCAAGCCGGAGGAACTGGCGGCCGATATTTCGCTGCTACTGGCCGACTAGGCCACGGCGCGAGGCCCGCGTGCCTGCCCTGCGGCGCCATCGGCGAAGCCTGCTGCTGCTGCTGCTGGCGGCGGTAGTGGGCGCACTGCCGGCGGCAGCGGCACCGGCGGCGCCGGCCCCGCTGGTGCTGGCGATTTCGGCTAACGCCTACCATTCCGTGCAAGGGCCATGGCTGGAGCTGATCTACCGCGAAGCGTTCCGCCGCCTCGGCCGACCGCTGCGCATCGAGGTCCTGCCCAGCAAGCGCGCCAGCGTCATGGCCGATGCCGGCCTGGTCGACGGCGAACTGCACCGCGCCGCCGTCTATGCGGACAGTCATCCGCAATTGCGGCGCGTCGAGGTGAGCCATTTTGCGGTCCAACTCGCGGCCTACAGCCAGCATCCCGACCTGACGCTGACGGCGGGCTGGGACAGTTTCAACCAGACCCGCTGGCGCGTCGATTACATCCTCGGCTCGGCCGCCAGCAGCGCAGAACTGACGCGCCGCGTCGCGCCGGCCCAGCTGTCGACCGTGACCGCAGCCGACCTTGGCCTGCGCAAGCTGATGTTCGACCGCAGCGACGTGCTGCTGGCAGTGGACTTGAACGTCGATCCCTTGCTGGGCATGCCGGAATTCCGCGCCAGCCCGATCCGCAAGGTGGCCGAACTGCAGGCGGTGCCCTGTTATCCCTATCTGCACCAGCGCCACGCAGCACTGGTGCCGCAACTGGAGCAGGTGCTGCTGCAGATGCGTCAGGAAGGCTTGCCGGAGCAGTATGGCCGTCAGGCGCGGACCCAGTGGCAGGCCGACTACCTGCGCAG
>JBGSBQ010000685.1:0-2525 GCA_041730475.1 Sphingomonadaceae bacterium | reverse complement strand
CCAAGCGTCACCTTGGTCTCCTTGCTGGCGCTGTACAACTTGCCGCCGGCTTTGATGACCACCAGTACGTTGGTGCTCTGCCCCATTTTCAGACGGGTTTGCACCATCGGCTCCGTGTCCGTCGGGATCATGAAGACGGCAGCCATCGGGTTCGGATTCTTTTCCACAAAGAGGTAAATATCCGTGGTGCCGGCCAACGTCGTGCTGACCGAGACCGGTACCACCGCGCCGTTCTCCGCAATATCGGGCGTGGTGATGGTGATTTCCTTGCTATCAGCCGCCGTGCCGCCGAGTACCCGCAGGGCATCGGCCAGATTCTTCGCATCAAAGCCGCTCTGAACCTCTACCGCCAGCACGTCTGCGACGGAAATCACGCCGGCAGCGACCAATACCCCAAAAGCACCAGCCGACTTCAGCAGCGAGCGACGATTCGTATCCATAGTGTCTCCTTGTTAGCCTTGTTTCATTCGATTGAGATTGCGGGTAGTGATACCCGCTATTACGGTGCGCCCGACAACAGCCACGCAGCGATGGCTTTGAGTTCACTATCTTTTAACTGTCCCTGCGGCGGCATCGGCACATTGCCCCAGACGCCGGCGCCGCCAGATTTAATCTTGCCCGTCAGGTAAAGTTCACCATCGGCCATGGCGCGATATTTGGCGGCCACTTCCTTGAAACCTGGGCCGACCACCTTGCTCGTCATGCCATGACAGGCGGTACAGGAATTTTTATTCAACAAGGCCTTGACCTCGCTGGCGCCGGCGCCTGGAGTGCCGGCACCCGCCTTGGCTGCTGCCGGCACCGCCGGAGCCACACTGGCCTTGAATGGCAGCGGGGGCCGCGTCGTGTCAGCACCGCGCACGGCACCAATCAGACGATTCTGCTCGGACAGATTGCCGTGGGCGTTACGGGCGAAGTCCGGCAGCGCAGAACTGACCGATTCGCTCGGACAAGCATGCATGCACGCGACATTCTTGACATCGGGCTTGCCTTCGGTGAGCCAGAGGCCGTCAAAGCGCACCAGACCGTTACGGTTCGGCAGCTTCGCCTGCACCTGGGCGATATTTTCATTCGATAAGACAAAGTCTGACGGCACCACCCCACTGAGGTTCATGATGTAGGCCACGACCGCATAGACCTCGTCCGGCTGCAACGATTTCGGCGCAGTCCATGGCATGGCACGGTTGATGTAATCCCACATCGTGGAGATTTTCGCCAGCTTCATCATGGTCGTCTTCTGCGCCACCCCGCCCTTGGCGTTGGCCGCCACGATGCCAGTGCGAATATCGTCCGCCGTGGTTCCCCCCACCAGTGGCGGGAACACTTCATTGAGCTCGCCGAAGCTGCCATGGCAGCTGGCACACTTGCCTTCCCAGATCTGCTCCCCCTGCTGCACCGAACCGCGGCCCTTGGGCAAGCCCTTGAAGTCGCCGCGCACATCGATGTCCCAGGCGCGCACCTCGGCAGGGGTCGCTTTGCGGCCAATCGACTGCCATGGCTTATCCTCGGCCCGCGCGCACGCCAGCGTCCCCAGTGCGAACAGCACCAGCAGTGTCGTTTTCAAACATTCCTTGTTCATCAAGACACCTGTACGTTGGTCACTTCGCCATTGGCTTGAATCTGCCAGGACTGGATCGCGTTATTGTGATAAATCGACTTGGTGCCGCGTACCGCGCGGAGCTGGCTGATCTTGGGCTGAACGTAGCCCGTTTCATCGATCGCGCGACTTTGTAAAATAGCAGGTGCGCCATCCCATACCCAGTCGATATTAAAGCGGGTCAATGCTTTCGAAAGCTGGGGCGATTCCAAGCGCGCCGTGCGCCAATTGCGCCCCCCATCTGCGCTCACGTCCACTCGTTTGATCTTGCCGCGGCCCGACCATGCCAGCCCGGTAACGATGTAATATCCCCGATCGAGCAGAATTTGTCCGCCCGATGGCGAGGTGATGACACTCTTACATTCCTGTACCGAGGTGTATTGGCGATGCATCCCGTCCGGCATCATGTCGATGTAGTGTATGGTTTCATCCTTGGTGTCATAACGCTGATCACCGACTTCGATGCGGCGCAGATATTTCACCCAGCTCACTCCCTGCACTCCCGGCACCACCAGGCGCAATGGATAGCCATTCTCCGGGCGCAGCATTTCGCCATTCATTGCCCAAGCGACGATCACATCATCCATGGCGCGCTCGATGCTGATGGTGCGCGTCATGCTGGAGCCATCGGCTCCTTCGGCCAGCACATATTTGCCCGCCTTCTTGTCATAGCCACACATCTCCAGCAAGGTGGACAACAGTACGCCGGTAAATTCCGAGCAACTCAGCATACCGTGGGTATATTGCACGGTCGGCAGGGCCACATTGCCCCACTCCGCCCCAGTATTGGCGCCGCATTCGATAAAGTGGATACGCGACACGCTGGGCAGACGCATCAGGTCATCCATGGTGAACACCCGCTCCTCCTTGACGAGGCCATTGATCATCAGGCGGTGTGTACTGGGGTCGATGTCATGCCAGCCCTGAT
>JBGSBQ010000684.1:0-2527 GCA_041730475.1 Sphingomonadaceae bacterium | reverse complement strand
AAGGCGGCGATGTTTTCCTTCAGCTGCGGCAGCGAGGTGGCGCCGATGATGGTCGACGCCACGCACCAGCGCGTATAGCACCAGGCCAGTGCCAGCTGGGTCGGCGTCAGGCCGTGTGCGCGTGCCAGCTGGGCATACTGGCCGACGGCGGCCAGCACGCCCGGCCGCAGGTAGCGCGGGCTCCAGGTCGGCGGGAACAGCGTCAGGCGCCCGGCCGCCTGTGGATTGTCGTGATACTTCGCGCTCAGCTGGCCAAACGCCAGCGGGCTGTAGGCCAGCAGGCCGACATTGGCGCGGAAGCAGGTCTCGTCGAGGAAACTGGTTTCGTAGGCGCGCGCGGTCAGGTTGTACAGGTTCTGGATGGTTGCGATGCGCGGCAAGCCTTTCAGCTCGGCCTGCTTGATGTATTCGCACACGCCCCACGACGATTCATTCGAGACGCCGATCGCGCCGATCTTGCCTTCCTTGATCAGATCGCCCAGCACGGCCAGCGTGTCTTCGATCGCCACGCTGTTGCGCTCGGCCTTGGGATTGAAGCTGTTGTTGCCGAAGATGGGCACATTGCGGCTGGGCCAGTGCAGCTGGTACAGATCGATATGCTCGGTCTGCAGGCGTTGCAGGCTGGTCTCGACGGCGGCGCGGATGTTGGTCGCATCGAGGTTGTTCTTGCCGCCCCGTACCCAGTGCATGCTGGCGTTCGGACCGGCCACCTTGGTGGCCAGTACGATGCGGTCGCGCTGGCCGGTTTTTTTCAGCCAGGAGCCGATGTAGCGTTCGGTCGTGCCCTGCGTTTCGGCGCGCGGCATGACCGGGTACATCTCGGCCGTATCGATGAAGTTGATACCGCGCTCGAGGGCATAGTCCAGCTGGCTGTGCGCTTCGGCCTCGCTGTTCTGTTCGCCGAAGGTCATGGTACCCAGACAGATCTTGCTGACTTGCAGGGTGCTGCTGCCAAGCTGGACTTTTTGCATGCTGTTTCCTCGTTTAGTGGGCGCGCACGGCGTTCGCGCAATCGCGCACCAGTGCCGGGCCGGCGTAGATCAGGCCGCTGTACAGCTGGACCAGTTGGGCGCCGGCGTCCATCTTGACCTTGGCATCGGCACCGCGCATGATGCCGCCAACGCCGATGATGGGCAGCGCATCGCCCAGCTCCGCCTTCAGCAGGCGGATCACCGTGTTCGACAACTCAAACACCGGTGCGCCGGACAGGCCGCCCGCTTCGGCGCCATGCAGCATGCCTTCGACGGCGCTGCGGCTGAGGGTGGTGTTGGTGGCGATCACGCCGTCGATTTTGTGGCGCAGCAGGGCGTCGGCGATGTTCTTGACCTGTTCGCCATCCATGTCCGGCGCGATCTTCAGGGCCAGCGGCACGTAGCGCTTGTGCTGATCGGCCAGCCGCGATTGCGCGTCTTTCAGTTGCGCCAGCAGGCCATCGAGTTCCGAGCCGCCCTGCAGGCTGCGCAGGTTCTTGGTGTTCGGCGACGAAATGTTGACCGTCACATAGCTGGCGTAGGGATAGACTTTTTGCAAGCACAGCAGGTAATCGTCGGCGGCGCGTTCGATTGGCGTGTCGGCGTTCTTGCCGATGTTCAGGCCGAGGATGCCGGCTTTCTCTTGGTAGAATCGCGACGACTGCACATTGGCGACGAAGGCGTCGACGCCGCCGTTGTTGAAGCCCATGCGGTTGATGATGCCATGCGCCGCCGGGAGTCGGAACATGCGCGGCTTCGGGTTGCCGGGCTGGGCGCGCGGGGTCACGGTGCCGACTTCGATCGAGCCGAAGCCGAGGTCGGCCAGCGCATCAATATATGCACCATCCTTGTCGAGACCAGCGGCCAGGCCGATCGGATTCTTGAAGGTCAGGCCCATCACGTTGCGCGGATCGGCCTTGGGTTGGCTGACCAGCTTGGTCAAGCCCAGCGCGGCGGCGCGCTTCAGGGCTGGCAGCGTCAGATGGTGGGCCGCCTCGGCGTCCATGGAGAACAGTAGCGGGCGGGCCAGCGAATACAGGAATTTTTCGGACATGGGGGGACTCGGAGTAGGATTCCCCGTATTTTATCAGGCGTCGAGGACGCTCCACATGCCTTTAATACGCGCTTCCAGTGGCCGGAAATTGGTTTTGTACGACATTTTCGGGCTTTCCTTGATCCAGTAGCCGAGATAGATATACGGCAGTTGCAGCTCGCGCGCCTGCTCGATCTGCCACAGCACGTTGTAGGTGCCATACGAGGCGCCTTCGATATCGGGATCGAAGAAGGTGTACACCGAGGACAGGCCATCGGACAGCACGTCGATGATGCTGACCATGCGCAGCGTGCCGTCCGGCTCGCGGAACTCGACCAGTCGCGTATTGACCCGGCTTTGCAGCAGGAATTGCGCATACTGGTCGCGGCTGTCCTGGTCCATGCCGCCGCCGGCGTGGCAGGGACTGCGATGCCCCGCGCCTGCAGAATTTTGCCGAGCACTCCAAGTTCCAGTTCTGATTCTCGTCCCGATATTCAATAGGCCCATTGATCATGATCACCCA
>JBGSBQ010000683.1:0-2530 GCA_041730475.1 Sphingomonadaceae bacterium | reverse complement strand
CTGGAAACCGTGACCGACCGTTGCGAAGATGTGGCCAACATCATCGAAGGCATCATCGTCGAAAACGCTTAAAGATAAAATCCTATGCATACCCTCCAAATCAGCATCTACGTGCTGGGCATCCTGATTGCCCTGGCCCTGGTGTTTGACTTCATGAACGGCTTCCATGATGCCGCCAACGCGATCGCTACCGTGGTCTCGACCGGCGTGCTGAAGCCGCAGACTGCCGTGGCCATGGCCGCGGTGTTCAACTTTACCGCGATCTTCGTGGTTGGCCTGAAGGTCGCGTCGACCGTCGGCAAGGGCACCATCGATCCCGGCATTGTCGACCAGTACGTGATCTTCGGTGCACTGGTCGGTGCCATCGTGTGGAATTTGTTCACGTGGTACTACGGCATTCCGTCGTCGTCGTCGCATGCGCTGATCGGCGGCCTGGTTGGCGCAGCAGTGGCCAAGGGCGGCACCGATGCGCTGATCGGTGGCGGCCTGCTGAAGACCGTGCAATGGATCGTCCTGTCGCCATTCCTCGGCTTCATCCTCGGTTCGCTGATCATGCTGCTGGTGTCGTGGGTGTTCGTGCGCTCAACGCCGCGCCGGGTCGACGTCTGGTTCCGCCGCCTGCAATTGGTGTCGGCGGCCTCGTACAGCCTCGGCCACGGTGGCAATGACGCGCAAAAGACCATCGGCATCATCTGGATGCTGCTGATCGCCGTCGGCCAGGTGCAGGCTGGCGATGCGGCACCGCCGACCTGGGTGGTGGTGTCCTGCTACACCGCGATTTCGGCCGGTACGCTGTTCGGCGGCTGGCGCATCGTCAAGACCATGGGCCAGAAGATCACCAAGCTGAAACCGGTGGGCGGCTTCTGCGCCGAAACCGGCGGTGCATTGACGCTGCTGTTCGCCTCGCACTTCGGCGTGCCGGTATCGACCACCCACACCATCACCGGCGCCATCGTCGGCGTCGGCTCGGCACAGAAGATGTCGGCAGTGCGCTGGGGCGTGGCCGGTAACATCGTCTGGGCCTGGGTCTTCACCATTCCGGCCTCGGCTTTCGTGGCCGCGATCGCCTGGTGGATCGGTCACCACATCATGTAAGGTGCTGCGCGTACCTTGCAAAAAGGGAGCTTCGGCTCCCTTTTTTTGTGCGCGCCGCTGTGGCTCAGCAGTGCTATGCTGGCGGCTCGGTGTTGCTTGCGTTCCTGCTGAGAGGAGAATTCATGCGTTATCTGTCCTTGTTCTGCGGCCTGCTGGCCGTCTCGGCCCACGCGGCCCACGCTGCCAACGTCTGCCCGTCTAACGAGCGCACGGTGGCGCTCAGCCAGTTGCCGCCCGACGCCAGCTACGAGCAGCTGACGGCGGCCCAGAAGGCCATCGTGCGGGCCGACTATGACAACCTGCCGGCCGCCGACGAGCCGCCGTATCCGCTGGCCGGGCAGGCGGCGATCCGCAAGGAGCTGGCCAAGGCGCAGGGCAAGATGCGCTCGGACGGGCCGGTGACGCTGCTGGTCAACGTGGATGCCAGCGGTACCGCGCGTACCGTGTCGGTCTATGATTCGCCGGATATCAACGCCACCAAGGTCACCACCTTTGCCGTCATGACGGCCAAATACAAACCGGGCAAGTGCGCCGGCCAGCCTTGCCGCATGGATTACCGCTTCGACTTTTGCTTCGATCCGCGCTAGCCGGTTCTGCCCCTAGTTGTCGTGGCGACAGCACATGTGGCGCTTATTTTTTGCACAAAATGCCAAATGCAGGTACTATTCGTTTTGCAACATTCAATGCAATTCTGAAAACAAGCATGCATTTTGAACAATTAAAAATACGGGGTATATGATGAAAAAAATGATAATTGGCGCCGCACTGGCACTGGGTGCCCTGTCGGCACAAGCCGCAAGCTTTACGGTGGATGCGAAGGACAACAGCAGCTCGGGCGGTACCGCCCTGGCGACCATCACGCTGACCGCCGGCCAGGCGTTCAACATCAGTTCCAGCACTGACGACCTGTGGAGCGCTGGTGCTCTGCCGCGCTGGTCGGACGCGAACGGCCTGATCGCCGACCGTTTTGCGACTGGCGCGGATGAATCCGGCGAGGCCTTCGGCACCCAGATCGGCAGCATTTTCAGTAGCTATTCGCAGAACGGCCACTCGGCCGCATACGGCGCTCTGGTCGGCGAAATCGGTGGCCAGTGGGTCACGCTGGGTGCCAACTACAGCGGCGTCGCAACCGCTTCCGGTACGCTGAATCTGTACTACTGGGATAGCAACAATGGCGACAACACTGGCGCCATCACCTTCAACGTGTCGGCCGTACCTGAGCCATCGACCTACCTGATGCTGGGTGCTGGTCTGATGATGCTGACCGTGCTGCGCAAGCGCAAGGCCTGAGCCAGTAGTTGAAGCCTCCTGCGGGAGGCTGCATGAAAAAAGAGGCGCTGCGGCGCTGATGCTGTTCAGTTAAGGCGCCGATCGGCTGGCAAACCCCACCGACGCAAAGCCGGGGTCAGACCCGCCGGGACTCGGCGTCCCCGTC
>JBGSBQ010000682.1:0-2533 GCA_041730475.1 Sphingomonadaceae bacterium | reverse complement strand
GACCTGACCGACCAGGCCGTCGACGCCCTGATCGGCGGCGACATCGGGGCGTGGGGCACGACCCGTCCCACCGTCCCGTCCGAGGGGCGGGGCGGTCTGGCCTAACTAACCCGGGTACTCCACCATGTTCAACAAGTCATTCCGCGCTACCGCAGCATTGCTGCCGCTGGCGCTGGCGCTTTCCAGTATTTCCCAGCCGGCCCATGCCGACTGGGACAAGATCCGCGAATCGGGCACGCTAAAGGTCGCGGTGTATCAGGACTTCGCGCCGTTCTCGGACCGTAGCGGCGGTATCGATGTGGACATGGCGGAGGCCCTGGCCAAGAAGCTGGGACTGAAACTGAGCCTGCTGCCATTCCCGGCCGGTGAAAACCTGAACGACGACCTGCGCAATATGGTCTGGAAGGGCCATTACCTCGGCTATGGCCCGGCCGATGTGATGCTGCACGTGCCGGTCGAGCCGCAGCTGATGAACGAGAACGAGAAGGTCGCCATCTTTGCGCCGTACCACGTCGAGACGGTGCGTCTGGTGCGCAGCGCGGCCAGCATTCCGGCCTTTGACAGCATCGACAATCTCGAAGGCAAAAAAAAATCGGCGTCGAAAAAGTCTCGATCGCAGCGATGGTGCTGCTGGGCGAGGGCAATGGCCGCTTCCGCGAGAATATCCGCATCTTCGATACGGCTGCCGAAGCGCTGGCGCAGTTGAAGGCGGGGCAGCTCGATGCCGTGCTGGCAAATCGATCCGAGATCGAATCGGCACTGCATAGCGATACCGCTTTCCCGCTGAACGAGGTCGCCTTCCAGCGCCTGCCACGCGCCGGGTGGGCGGTTGGCATGGCGGTGCGCAAAGATGACAAGGACGTCGCACTCAAGCTGCAGGCAGCCATCAATGACATGAAGGCCAGCGGTGAACTGAAGGCCATTTTTGCCAAGTATTACGTGAACGATGTTACGCCCTGATTGAAGCCCCCTGTTTCGCATCGCAGTGCGGGTTGGGGCCTGCACTGCGCTCCTTCAGCCACCACGCTTCGTGGTGGCTTTTTTTTATTTCAGAACTGGTACAGCGCGCTGGCGCCGAGCAGCCAGTTGCGGCCCGGTGCTGCCTCGTAATAGCGCTTGTTGGTGTCGCCGACGATGACCGAGCCGACATAGTTCTTGTCGAGCAGGTTGTTTAACCGCGCGAACTGCTTGAAGCGCCAGCCCTGCCATTGCTGGCTGGCGTTGACGCGCAAGTTTAGTACGCCATAGCCCGGTGCGGCCTTGTCTACATTGGCATCGTCCGCATACACCTTGCTGCTCGCCTGCGCTTCCAGCGCAGCGCCGAAGCGTTCGGCGCTGTCTTTCCACGCCAGTTCGGCAAAGGCGTTGGCGTTGGGGACGCCCGGCAGGCGGCTGCCGGCAGCAACGGCGCCGAAGCCGCTGTCATACACGGCGCGCAACGTGGTCAGCGCGACCCGGGTGCTGAGGCCCGCTTGCCAGCTTGAATCGAGCGACAATTCCAGCCCCTGGCGTAGCGTCTTTGCCGCGTTGCGATAGCTGGTGCGCCCGCCGACGGCGCTATCAACTACCAGTTCGTCGGTGGTGCGCACTTCGAACAGCGCGGCGTTGATGCGGGTTGCGTCGAATGGCTTGGCTTTCAGGCCGGCTTCCAGATGGGTGCTGTTGGCCGGCCGCAGTTTGAAGTTGAAGCCGGCGCCGGTGCCGGAGTAGAACAGTTCATTCAGTGTTGGCGTCTCGAAGCCGCGGGCGGCGCTGGCATAGGCATGCAGTTGCGTCGACAGCTGGTACATCAGGCCGACCACCGGCGTGGTGTGGCTGTATTCAAGGCTGCCGCTGTCATTGCCATTGCTGAGGAAATGGTCGCGGACATCGATCTTGACGCTGCTATGGCGCAGCCCTGCGCTCAGCAACCACGGGCCGGACTGCCATTCCGTCTGCAGGTAAGGATCGAGATTGCTGACCTGATCGGTCTCGTCGCGGCGCAGCGTGCCGCGCACGCCGAACTGGGTGCCGACGAAGTTTTCATAGCCGGTGCGGTCGTCGCTGGAACGGCCGTATTCGATGCCGACCGTGGTACTCAGCTTGCCGCCGGCCAGTTGGCTGACGTGCATCCAGTTCAGGTCCGCGCCATGGAAGTCGCGGGCGAAATCGACCACGCCGCCAGAATGGGTGACGGGCGCCTGAAACGCTTTCGAGAAGGCCTGATACTGCACTACCTCGCGATTGCCGCCGTAGGCGGTGAAGCGGAGCCGGTCCTCGCCCAGCGCCTGCTCCCAGCTGGCGCCGATCTGCTTGTGATGGATGCTCTTGCGGGTGTTGTAGCGCTCGGCCAGCGTGCGCTTGGGATTTTGCGTATCGGTGCTGTCGATCTCGCCGGCGCGCGGATCGCGCAGGTAGGTGGCCCAGGTCACGCCCAGCGCATCCTGCGTATCGTTCTGGCGCAAGCCGTTGGCGACGATGGTCAGGCGGGCGCCGGTGATCGGGGCCAGCGTCAGCTTGGCAAAGGCCTGGTGGCGGGTGGCGGCGCTGTGGT
>JBGSBQ010000681.1:0-2552 GCA_041730475.1 Sphingomonadaceae bacterium | reverse complement strand
ATGAATATGACAAATCTGGCACCACTATGACCTCTTCCCCGACTGAATCCAGCAACACTTCCGCCAACCAGCATGGCCACCAGGCCAAGATTATGGTAGTGGACGACGACGTGCGTCTGCGCGACCTGCTGCGCCGTTATCTGACGGAACAAGGCTTCAACGTCTTCACGGCGGAAAGCGCAACAGCGATGAACAAGTTGTGGCTGCGCGAGCGCTATGACTTGCTGGTGCTGGACCTGATGCTGCCGGGCGAAGACGGGCTGTCAATTTGCCGCCGCCTGCGCGGCGCCGGCGACCAGACCCCGATCATCATGCTGACCGCCAAAGGCGAAGACGTGGACCGTATCGTCGGCCTCGAAATGGGCGCCGACGACTACCTGCCCAAGCCCTTCAACCCGCGCGAACTGGTGGCCCGTATCGGCGCCGTGCTGCGTCGCAAAGGCCCGGACGAAATCCCCGGCGCGCCGTCGGAAACCCCGCAGACCTTTGAGTTCGGCCAGTTCGTACTGGACCTCGGCACCCGTACGCTGAAAAAGAGCGGCGAAACGGTGCCGCTGACGACCGGCGAATTCTCGGTACTGAAAGTGTTCGCCCGCCATGCGCGCCAGCCGCTGTCGCGCGAGAAGCTGATGGAACTGGCCCGTGGCCGCGAATACGAGGTGTTCGACCGCAGCCTCGACGTGCAGATTTCACGCCTGCGCAAGCTGATCGAACCCGATCCATCGAGCCCGCTGTACATCCAGACCGTCTGGGGCCTTGGTTACGTATTCATCCCGGAGGGGCAGCCGCGGTAACCGGGGGCTGGCTGCATGAAGTTCCTTTCTTCCTTCCGTTTCGGTCGCCTGAAAAGCGGCTTGTTCTGGCGTACCTTCTTCCTGCTGGGTGCACTAACGACGATGAGCATGTCGGCCTGGGTCGGCATGATCAGCGTGGTCCAGCACGAGCCGCAGGTGCAGCAGATTTCCGCGCAGGTGATCTCGGTGGTCACCATCACCCATGCCGCGCTGACGCACTCGGCGCCGGAGCTGCGCCGCGAACTGCTGTTTGATCTGGTGTCCAACGAAGGCATCCGCGTGTTCCCGCTGGAGGACGACGACAAGGTCGAGCCGCCGCCTCGGAATGGCCTGATGCCGGACATCGAGGCGCTGGTCAAGGCCAAGCTGGGGGCCGACACCCGCTTCTCGTCCGAGGTCAATGGTGTGGCCGGTTTCTGGGTCAGCTTCAAGATCGACGACGATGCCTATTGGCTGATGCTGGAGCGCGAGCGCATCCGCGGCCTGACCGGGATTCAATGGCTGGGCTGGGCCAGCGTGGTGTCGCTGCTGTCGCTGGTCGGCGCCGCGCTGATTTCCAGCCTGATCAACCTGCCGCTGAAACGCCTGACCGAAGCCACCCGCGATTTCGCCCAAGGCAAGCGCCCGGCGCCGCTGCCGGAAAAAGGGCCGATCGAAATCATCGAAGCCAACCGCAGCTTCAACCAGATGGTCGACGATTTGCAACAGGTGGAATCGGACCGCGCCGTGATTCTGGCCGGTATTTCGCACGATTTGCGTACGCCGCTGGCACGCATGCAGCTGGAAGTGGAAATGGCCAACCTGTCGACCGAGGCGCGCGAGGGCATCCAGTCCGACATCGGCCAGATGGACGCCATCATCGGCCAGTTCCTCGACTATGCCAAACCGACCGAAGCATCCAGCTTCATCAACGTTGACCTGAGCCGGCTGCTGCGCGACACCGCCCACGAAGCGGAACGCCTGCCCGATGTGCGCATCAGCTTCGACATCGATGCCGGCGCCCATGTGCTGGGCAACGCCACCGACCTCAAGCGCGTGATCAACAACCTGATCGAAAACGCCCGCCGCTACGGCAAGACGCCGGACACGGAGGTGGCCGAGATCGACATCAAGTGCAGCGTCAAAGGCATGCACACGGCCAAGCGCGTCATCATCGAGGTGCAGGACCACGGCAGCGGCGTGCCGGACGACCAGATTGAGCAGTTGCTGAAACCATTTACCCGGCTCGATACCGCGCGCGGTCAGGCCAATGGTGCCGGTCTGGGGCTGGCCATCGTCGAACGGGTGCTACAACGCCACGGCGCCGAACTGACCGTGCGTAACCGCGACGGCGGCGGCCTGCAGATCCAGATCGTGCTGCGGGCACTGGCGTGAGACGCGCGCGGCACGCGGCCTTGGCTGCCCTCGCCGCAGCGGCCCTGAGCGTCCCAGCGGGCGCTGCACACGGCAAGGACAGCGTGTCGCCCGCGCAGCCCATGGGGGCAGATGCGATGCGCGGTGCGCCGGCCAGCAGCGAACAGCGCGCTGCCAGCGCCGCCGAACTGGCCAGCTTCACTGCATACTTCCAGCAGCAACTGGCCGCCGGTGTGCCGCTGCCGGGTGCCACGCCGCCGCAGCTGCTGCAAGATCCGGTGCTGACTGCCAGCCGGGCGTCAGGCAAGCGCGGCCGCACGGGTCCATGGCAGCTTAGTGCCCACATCGATACCCGGCCGCGCCACACGGCACCCGGCCTGTGCCACATGTACCGCAGCCATTACC
>JBGSBQ010000680.1:0-2554 GCA_041730475.1 Sphingomonadaceae bacterium | reverse complement strand
TCCAGCAAGCGCGCCAGCTGGAGCAGGTCTGTCGGTGTTGCTGCTAGCGCAGCGGCAGTAGCAGCGACAGTAGCAGTAGCGGTGACGGCAGTCCGGCGCGGGCGCGGTGACAGTTCGCTCGCTGGCGGTTTGACCAGCGCTGGGTTCGACGCCGCTGACTGCAACGGCGGTGGTATGGCGCGCGGCGACTGCGGCCGCCCGGCGCTGGCACGCTGGGCGCGCGTCGGTGGACGCGTGGCGCCTTGGCTTGCTGCGCCGGCGATGCGCGCCGCCGCGCTTTCCTTGCGCAAGCCGAACGCCTGCGCATGCTGTAGTGGGGCGAAGCCGTGCTGGCAGAACGAGTGCACCTCGGCATAGCCGGCAAACAGCAGACCGTCGTCGGCCAGCAGGGCTGCCAGTTGCTTGATCGCGGCCTGGGTGGTCGGCTGGTCAAAATAGATCAGCAGGTTACGACAGAACACTACGTCGAAATAGCCGAGCCGCGCGCTGAGGTCGAATTCCAGCAGATTCCCCTGACGGAAACGGACCTGCTGGCGCAAGGCGTCGCTGATGCGGTAGTCGTCATCGCCGGCGCTGCTGAAGTGACGCTCGCGGAACGACAGGTCGCTGCTGCGGAAGGCGTTGCGGCCATAGATGCCGCTGCGGGCACGCTCAATACAGGCCGGGCTGATGTCGTAGGCCTCGATACTGTAACTGTCGGGCGGCAGGCCGGCATCGGCCAGTACCATCGCAATCGTGTATGGCTCCTCGCCGCCGGCGCAGGGGATCGACAGGATGCGCACCGGCCGTGCCGCTGCGTTGTTGCTGCTGCGCTGGCGGATGAAGTCCAGCATCGCCTGAAACGCTTGTGCATCGCGGTAGAACCACGACTCGGGCACCACCACCAGTTCGACCAGCGCCGTCAGTTCGTCCGGTGTCATCGCGGCCAGATAGCTGGCGACGTCGGCGCTGGCGCTGGGCTGCATGCGCGCCTTGATGGCACGGTCGACCACGGCCTTCGACAGATTCAGGCCGGTTGCTTCGCGCAGCATCACTTGGGCGGTCTTCATCGCGGGCTGGCCTCGCGTTGGAACAGCAGCGCGCGCAGCGCCTCTGGCAGCAATTGCGGCAGTTCGACCAACTGGACGATGCCGCGCGCATCGCTGGCCACCTGGCCGAGGAAGGGCGCGGCCTGGACGCCGCTGTCGGCCAGCGCCTGCTGATCGATGTCTTGCACGCCTAGCACCCGCTCGGCCAGCAGGCCAAGCAAATGCGGGCTGCCGTCCGGCGCATGGTAGTCGACCAGCACGATCCGGGTATCAAAGTGGTCGGGACTGGGCGCCAGCCCGCTCATGCGCAACAGGTCGAGCACCGGCACTGACTGGCCGTGGAAATCCATCAGGCCGGCCAGCGCCGCTGGCGCCAGTGGCAGCTGCTTGAGCGCGACCAGCGGCAGCACCTGCACGATGTCGCGCAGGCGCAAGCCGTAGCGGTCGGCCCCGATGTGGAACAGCAGCTGTTTCATGGTGCGGCGGCCTTACACCGTGACGGCGAAATTGGCGACGCTGGTCTGCAGGTCGCCGGCGGCGAATTGCAGCTGGTGCACGGCCTCGCTGGTAGCCTTCAGCGATTCGACGGTTTGCTGGGTGGCGTCGTTCAGCTGCATCATGGTGGCGCTGATCTGCTCGGCGCCGACCGCCTGCGACTGCATGCCCTGCAGCACGGCGTCGAACTGCGGCGCCAGCTTCTGCACCTGATCCATCACGCCCGACAGCTGGTCGGTCACCTGCCGCACTTCGCCGACGCTGCGCCGGATCTCTTCCGAGAATTTATCCATGCCCATGACGCTGGCCGAGACCGCCGACTGCATTTCTTTCAGCATCTGTTCGATGTCCCAGGTGGAGACCGAGGTCTGGTCGGCCAGACGGCGGATTTCGGTGGCCACCACCGAGAAGCCGCGGCCCGCTTCGCCCGCTTTTTCCGCTTCAATCGCGGCGTTCAGCGACAGGATGTTGGTCTGGTCGGCGACCTTGGTGATGGTGACCAGCACGCTGTTGATGTTGGAGGCTTTCTCGGACAGCGCGGCCAGCTTGGCGTTGATCGAGTCGGTCGCCGCGACCATGTGCTGCATGGTCGCATCCATGCGTTTCAGGTTGTTCTGGGCGTCGGCGGTGGCGCTGGTGGTGTAGTCGGCGACGGCGGTGGCGTCTTCCATGGTCTTCAGCAGCTGGGTGGTATTCGCTGAAATTTCCTTGGTGGTCGACAGGATCTCGACGCTGGTCTGGGCCTGCTCGATGCCGGTGGCTTCCTGCTGGCGGGCGGAGGCGGCGATCTCGGTGGCCGAGGTGGTGACCTGGATGCCGGCCTTCTGCACATTATTGAGCAGCACGCGCAGGTTGGCCACCATGGTCTTCAAGCCGTCGCCCATGCGCCCGATGGCGTCGCTGCCGCCGATCTCGATCTTGCCGGTCAGGTCGCCGGAAGCGGCTTTCGACACCACCGTCAGCAGGCTGTCGACTTTCGACTTGAGCAGGTTGGTGGCCGCCAGTTCCTGCGCCTGGCTGTCCTGGATCGC
>JBGSBQ010000679.1:0-2562 GCA_041730475.1 Sphingomonadaceae bacterium | reverse complement strand
CAGCCAGCTGCTCTTGACGCCGAGCTCGAAGTTATCCGCTTTTTCCGGGGCAATGATCAGCGAGTTCGCACCCAGCGTCGGCGCCGAACCCACCCCGCTAATATTCACCCCGCCCGATTTTTCACCGTGCGACAGGGTGCTGTAGGCCAGCAAGGTGGACGATGCTTTAAAGCTCAGCGTCGCCAGTCCCGACGGCGCCACCCGCGCCACATGCAAGGTGCCGGAATCATAGGCACCGCCGACCGCCGCCCGGCTCGCAGCCACGATCGGGCGTAGCAGGGCCGGATACGCCGTCAGCGCAATGCCGCCCACCAGCGCCTCGCGGGAGCTGCGCGCAGCCTTGCTTTCCGAGGTGGCGCGCAGGCCGCCGGTAAATTCCCACTGCGGGCTCAGGTGCCAGTTTCCCTGACCAAACAAGGCATAGCTGTCGGTCGTGCTGTTGCCGTGCGAAATGCCGTTGCTATTGTCCAGCAGGCCAAGGCCAGTAAAGTTGTTCAGCACCAGCGGATCGGCCTTGGCGCCAAATTTGACGAAGAAATCATCGGCAATCTGTTGACGGTAGTAAAACGCGCCTACCACATAATCAAAGCGCTTGCCGACGGGCGACGCCAGCCGCAACTCTTGCGATAGCTGGCGATGCTGGACGTTGAAGCCGACATCGCGCAGTCCCGGCGCCGCGACCACATCGTAATCGTTATGCGGGTGAAAGGTCCAGAAGCGTAGCGCCGTGATCGAGGTCAGGTTGCCGCCGCTGGCCAGATGCCAGTTGGCTTCCGCCGACAGGCCGCCCTGATCCGTGCGGGCACGCTGGTCACCGTCAAAACTCACCTGATAGCTGCTGGGGTCGGTATTGATGGGCTGATTGCCCGCCGCTAGGCCCAGTGCCACCGCTGCGGCAACCTGCAGCGTCGTATTGCCCGGTGCCGCCGGGCCAAAACCGTAGGCAATCAGCGTGCCCTGGGTATCGTCCTCATGGTTGTAATCGGCAATCAGGCGCAGGTCGAACGCCGGGCTGGGCTGGAACAGCAACTGGCCACGGATGCCTTGGCGGCCGACGCTGTTATAGCGCTTGCCATCATATTTGTTTTCCAGCCAGCCGCGTTCATGGGTCCTGGCGACCGACAGGCGCCCCGCCAGTGTGTCGCTGATGGGGCCGGACAGCGAGGCCAGCACCTGAGAATAGCCACGCTGGCCGGCCGAGACTTCGATACTGCGCTCCGGGCTGAAACCCGGCTTCCGGGTACTCAGGTTCAGCACACCGGCAGTACTATTCTTGCCGAACAGCGTACCCTGCGGTCCACGCAGCAGGTCCACCTGTTCCAGATCGACCAGATCAATGGCCAGCATGCCGGGACGGCCCTGGTACACATTGTCCACGTACAGACCGACGCTGCCTTCCAGCCCCTCATTGGCCGGGTTGCTGCCGATGCCGCGCACCGCCACGCTGGATACGCGGGCATGCATGAAGGCCGCATTGACACTGGGCAGGGCCTGCTGCAAATCCTGCACTTGCGTGATCAACTTGGTTTTCAAGTCCTCGCCCCGGACCACCGCGATCGGCGCCGGCACCTCCTGTTCTTTCTCGACACGGCGGCGCGCCGACACCGTGACGGCCGCCATGGCAGGCTCAATGGCGACGACCTGTTCCCCCACCATGCCCGCAGCGCGCTGCTCGCCTGCCGCCGCGCCCGAGCCCCATGCCAGCGCCAGCGCCAGCGTGCTACGGGGGATCATCGCATGACACTTCATCCTACTTCCTTCCGATCGGGGGGCGTCTCTAGGTGCAGGCGGACAACACCGGGGCTGCGGTGTCGCGTACGGCGCTGCAGCAACGCGGGACGCCAGCATCGGCGCGCAAGGTGCGCACCCGCTGCCCCGAATTGTCGCACTTATGCGGCCCGGCGCCCAGTGCTGGGATGGCACCTGGCGCACGGCAGGGCGACGCGCCGGGTCAGATGCCGCCGGCGCGGCGGCCGGACACCGGAATCAGCTAGCCACCGGCGCGACGCGCCAGGATCTGCGCCACCAGTTGCTGCGGCGGCCGATGCAGTTCCAGCGTCAGCCCCGCTTCGCCGGGCTGCAGCGGCTGCAGGTCGCGCAGCTGGCTGTCCAGTAGCGACAGCGGCATGTAATGCTGGCTGCGCGCCTGCATGCGGGCCGCAATCAACTCACGGCTGCCGTCCAGGTGAGCGAAGCGCAGCGCCGGGTCGGCACTGCGCAACAAGTCGCGATAGCTGCGCTTCAGCGCGGAACAAGACAGCACCAGACCGCGCCCCTGCGCCTGCGCGGCGCGCAGGCGCTCGCACAGAGCCTGCAGCCAGACGGCGCGGTCGGCGTCGGTCAAGGGGATGCCGGCTGCCATCCGGGCCACATTCGCGGCCGGATGATAATCGTCACCCTCGACGAATTCCAGCGCCAGCGCGCTGGCCAGTGCCTGCCCGACGGTGCTCTTGCCGCAGCCGCTGACCCCCATCACCACCCAGCGCTGCGCGCTGCCCTGCTGCTCGTATGCTTGGTCCATAATCCCGATAAGTTAGCGCTAACATTTGACACCAGTTTAAC
>JBGSBQ010000678.1:0-2562 GCA_041730475.1 Sphingomonadaceae bacterium | reverse complement strand
ACCTGGCCTGCGGCGGCGGCCGCCATGCGCGCCATCTGGCCGCACTCGGCCATTCGGTGATCGCGGTCGACCGTGACAGCAGTGCGCTGGCGCTGGCGGCCGGCCCCGATATCATCACCAGCGAAATCGATCTGGAGCAGGAGGGCGCGGCCTGGCCCTTCGGCGCCCAGCGTTTTGCCGGCATCGTGTGCACCAATTACCTGCATCGTCCGTTAATTACGGACATGCTGGCCAGTCTCGCGCCGAACGGCGTGTTGATTTATGAAACTTTCGCTGACGGTAATGCGCAGTTCGGCAAACCGTCCAACCCTGCCTTCCTGCTGCAGCCCGGTGAACTGCTGGACTGGGCGCGCGACCACGAGTTGCGCGTCATCGCGTTCGAGGATGGGGTGGTGGCCGCGCCAAAAACTGCTATGGTGCAACGCATCTGCGCAGTCAAGCTAGAATTCCCCCGGGTGGCGGCGCTGTTGCCGTCATTTTGAACGCCGATTGTCTGCCGAGATGCACCACGGGCGCGGGCTATCGACTACAATCGACGTTTTAATACTTTACGCAATTGGTTTCCTATGATTAAGGGCAGCATCGTAGCAATCGTCACCCCTATGAACCCGGACGGCAGTCTGGATTTCGTTGGGCTGAACAAGCTGATCGACTGGCACATCGCCGAAGGTACGGACAGCATCGTGATCGCCGGCACCACGGGTGAGTCGGCCACCGTCAGCGTCGAAGAGCATTGCGCGCTGATCAAAGCGACCGTGGAGCAGGCCAAGGGCCGCATTCCTATCATCGCCGGCGCCGGTGCCAATTCGACGGCGGAAGCGATCAAACTGACCCGCTTTGCCAAGGAAGCGGGCGCGGACGCCACGCTGCAAGTGGTTCCTTACTACAACCGTCCTACGCAGGAAGGCATGTACCAGCACTTCAAGGCCATCGCCGAAGCGGTCGACCTGCCAGTGATCCTGTACAACGTGCCGGGCCGTACCGTGGCCGACATGAGCAACGAGACCATCTTGCGTCTGGCCGCGATCCCGAACATCGTTGGTGTCAAGGATGCGACCGGCAATACCGGCCGTGGCTACGACCTGCTGCGCCTGGCGCCAAAATCGTTCGCCGTGTACTCGGGCGATGATCCGACCGCGATGGCGCTGATGCTGGCCGGTGGTGCAGGCAATATTTCGGTGACCGCCAACGTGGCGCCGCGCGCCATGCACGAGATGTGCAAGGCCGCCATCGCCGGTGATATCCCGACCGCGCTGGCACTGAACAATAAAATGTTCCCGCGGCACCAGAAGCTGTTCATCGAGCCGAATCCGGTGCCCGTCAAGTGGGCGCTGGCCGAAATGGGCATGATGCCAGCGGGCATACGCCTGCCGCTGGTTCCGCTGGCGGCCGACTGCCATGAAGCCGTGCGCGCTGCGCTGCGCGAGTCCGGCGTTCTGTAAGCCTCACCCGTAGCACCAAGCCCGGGCCGCGTGCGGCCCGGATTACCCCGATTTTGCTGCATTTCAGCTTCTTACCCAGTATCGACATGACTATTCGCAAGACAGCTTCTTTTTCCTCGCAGCGCGCCGTGGTAGTGGGCGCTTTGATGCCAGTTTGACCGGTTGCGGCATGATCAGTTCCGTCATCGGCAATGACAAGGTTGACTACAAGTCGGCCAAGAAGGCCAGCACGCTGGACGTGCCGCCGGATCTGACGCAATTGCAGAAAGATAACCGCTATTCGCTGCCGGATTCGAACAATGGCGTGGCGACGGCATCGGGCTACAACGCCCGTACCGGCACCGGCGTAGCAGCCGTGGCCGGTGTGCCGGCTGCCGGTGTTGTGGTGCCGCTGACGGTGGCCGACATCAAGGTCGAACGCGACGGCAACCAGCGCTGGCTGGTGGTCAAGCGCACGCCGGAACAGCTGTGGCCGCAACTGAAGCAGTTCTGGGAAGACGCCGGTTTCACGCTGGCCGTGGCATTTTCCTTGGCCAGTACGAAGCCCGAATCTTCCCAGAACTGCTTGAGTTGCGGCCACAGTTGCTCGGGAGTCTGCTTGACCACCAGCCAGCGCTGGCTGCCATCACGCTCGATCTTGATATCTTTCAGACTGTTCAGTGCAACGGTGCCAGCCGCTGGCGTACCCGGTACGATTGCCGCGACATTACCCGCTGTGCCGCCTTTGCTGGCGTTGTAGCCAGAAGCGGTAGCGATGCCATTGGTCGAATCCGGCAGCGAATAGCGGTTATCTTTCTGCAGTTGGGTCAGATCCGGTGGCACATCCAGGGTGCTGGCCTTTTTGGCGGACTTGTAGTCGACCTTGTCATTACCGACCACGGAACCAATCATGCCGCAACCGGTCAAACTGGCCATCAATGCGCCTACCATCACGGCGCGTTGCGGGGAAATAGAAGCTGTCTTGCGAATAGTCATGTGGTTACTATTTAAAAAGCTGAAAAGCAGCAAATCAGGGACAATCCGAACCGAAGTCGGGGCTTGTTGCGTAGGGAATTACAGGACGCCGGATTCTTTCAGCGCAGCACGTACGGCCGCGTGACAATCGGCAGCCAGCGGGACC
>JBGSBQ010000677.1:0-2572 GCA_041730475.1 Sphingomonadaceae bacterium | reverse complement strand
ACCGTGGTACGGCCCTGCACCACCAGCTGCACGGCGTGGCGGCGCAGCGTCATGCCGGCCATCTGGGCTTGCGCCACTTTCAGGAAATGCGCCGGATCGGGATCATTGGCGGCATCCACCACGGCGCCCGTCATTTCCAGCAATTCGTACACGCCGGTACGGCCGCGATAGCCCATGCCATTGCAATGCGAGCAGCCCTTGCCATGGAAATAGCGCGCCAGATCAACCTTGTCTTTCAACTCCAGACGCAACCACTCGTGTTCGGTCGGGCTCGGTGTGTACGGTGTGGTGCAGCTCTCGCAGATCACCCGCACCAGCCGCTGCGCCAGCACTGCCTGCAGCGAACTGCCGACCATGTAGCGCGGCACCCCCATGTCCATCAGGCGCAATGGCGTGCTGACGGCGTCGTTGGTGTGCAGCGTCGACAGCACCAAGTGACCGGTCATGGCGGCGCGCAGGCCGATCTGGGCGGTTTCCTGGTCACGCATCTCGCCGACCAGCACGATGTCCGGGTCTTGCCGCAGCGCGGAACGCAGCACGCGCGCGAAATTCAGTTCAATCTTGTCGTTGACCTGCACCTGGTTGATGCCGGGCAGCCGGTATTCGACCGGGTCTTCCACCGTGATCAGCTTTTTCTCGACCGAATTGAGCTCCGCCAGCGCGCAATACAGCGTGGTGGTCTTGCCGCTACCGGTCGGGCCGGTCACCAGTACCAGACCGTTCGGGCGCTGCACGATGGCGCGGAATTTATCCAGCACGCCTTTCGGCATGCCGATCGCATCCAGCCGCAAGGTGGTGCCGCCCTGATTCAGCAAACGCATCACCACCGATTCGCCGTACTGGGTCGGCATGGTCGAGATCCGCACATCGATGCGCTGGTTCTTGACCCGCACCGCAAAGCGGCCATCCTGCGGCAGCCGCTTTTCGGAGATATCGAGCTCCGACATCAGTTTCAGCCGCAGCGCCAGCGACGGGGCGATCTTGATATCGGCCTCGGTTTGCAGGTGCAGCACGCCGTCAATCCGGAAGCGGATTTGCAGGCGCCCTTCCTGCGGTTCAATGTGGATGTCGGAGGCCCGCACCTGGGTGGCATCGTCGAACACCGATTGCAGCAGCTTGACGATCGGTGCTTCTTCCAGATTCGGATTGGCGGCCAGCGCACCAAAGTCGACCGAGACATCGCCCAGATCTTGCTCCAGCTCGCGCGCCAGATCGGAGATATCCTCCGTGCGGCGATAAATCCGGTCGTTTGCGGACAGCACTTCCGTTTCATTGACGTCGGCCAGCACGATGGGCTGCTTCACCAGCCGGGTGATTTCGTCATACGCAAACAGGTCGGTCGGATCCGACATGCCCACCAGCAGCGAGCCCTGCTTATCCTCCAGCACCAGCGCACGGAAGCGCCGGGCCTGAGTTTCCGGCAACAGGCGCACGATCTCCGGGTTGATGTTGTAGAACTTCAGGTTCAGGTAAGGAATGTTCAGCTGGCGCGCCAGCGCGCCCGCAATCTGTTCCTCGGTCACATAGCCGTTTTCGATGAACACCCGCCCCAGCTTGCGGCCGCTGCGCTTCTGCTCGGCAAGTGCCAGCCCCAGCTGTTCTTCAGATAGCAGCTTTTGCTGCACCAGGATTTCACCCAGACGGACTTTTTCCGGCCTACCCATACCTGTGCCACCCCACAAAAAATTGTCGTGCGGCTATTCTATGTCAGATTCCGGCCCTTGCCAGCATACTTCTGGCGCGGGCGTGCGAGGATGTCGGGTCGTAGTAGAATTTCACCATTGCACCTAGCCGCTCCCACGGGAATGCGCTACAGTGTGGGTCGTTTCCCTCTCGACTTCCCCTATCGCCGCCCGATGACCGTCCCCGCCCTGCGTTTCCAGCAAGTTGACAAGCGCTACGGTAGCGCCCAGGTGCTGCGCGGCGTGAACCTGAGCATCGCTGCCGGCGAATTTGTCGGCCTGGTCGGGGCGAATGGTGCCGGCAAGACCAGCCTGATCAAGTGTCTGTTTGATTTTTGCGCCCTCGATGGTGGCCAGATCAGCATTTTCGGCCAGTCCCACGCCCGGCCAGCGGCGCGCGCCGCGCTGGGTTTTTTGCCAGAACGCTTCACGCCGCCGTACTACTTGACGGGCCAGGACTTCATCGCCTACATTCTGACCCTGCAGGGGCGCCGCTACCAGCGCGACGCTGCCACGGCCATGGCCGTGGCGCTCGACCTGGACCCGGCCGCACTGCAGCGCACGGTCCGCCATTACTCCAAAGGCATGACCCAAAAACTCGGTCTGGCGGCCTGCCTGCTGGCCGCCAAGCCGTTGTATGTGCTGGATGAGCCGATGAGCGGGCTGGATCCGAAGGCACGCGCGCTGCTGAAACAGCAGTTGCAGCGCCAGCGCGCCGCCGGTAGCGGCCTGTTCTTTACTTCGCACGCGCTGGCCGACGTCGATGAATTATGCGACCGCATGGCCATCCTGCATGACGGCCAGATCCGCTTTACCGGCAGCCCGGCCGCGTGCCGCCAGCAATACGGTGCGACCACGCTGGAACAAGCCTATCTGGCTTGCATCGCCTG
>JBGSBQ010000676.1:0-2573 GCA_041730475.1 Sphingomonadaceae bacterium | reverse complement strand
CTACCACGGTCGGCAACTGCATGCCGCCGCGCTCGAAGTCCTGACCGGCCGCCATCAGGCCGGCGGCGGAAAAGGCATCGAGTGCCGTCTTCACTTCCGGGATGATCTGCACTTGCAGACAATGTTCGCCCGGCAGTGCGTGCGGTTCCTGCTGATCACTCTTTTTGTTATGCGGCGCGAACAGCTCGGTGGCGATCTGCTCGGCCGTATCAATGGCCGCATCAAACGTCTCGCGGCTGTGCTCCTGATAGCGGGCGCGCTGGTTCAGCGCCTCCGCATCCAGCCATTGATACAACATGAACTCCACATCGCGGCGCGATAAAATCTTCGATTGCATGGGCTGGCTCCGCGGGCGGTCAGACGACTTCGAACAGGCCGGCTGCGCCTTGGCCGCCACCGATACACATGGTCACCACCACATACTTGACACCGCGGCGCTTGCCTTCGATCAGCGCATGGCCGGTCAGGCGTGCGCCCGACACGCCGTAAGGATGGCCGACGGCAATCGCACCACCGTTGACGTTGAGGCGCTCCATCGGGATGCCCAGCGTGTCGGCGCAGTACAGCACCTGCACGGCGAAGGCCTCGTTCAGCTCCCACAGGCCGATGTCCTCTACCTTCAGGCCGGCTTTTTTCAGCAATTTAGGGATCGCGAATACCGGACCGATGCCCATTTCATCCGGTTCACAACCGGCCACGGCAAACCCGCGGAAGATCCCGAGCGGCTGCAAGCCCTTGGCAGCAGCGGTCTGGGCACTCATCACGATAGCCATCGAGGCACCATCGGAAAACTGGCTGGCATTACCGGCACTGATGACGCCGCCCGGCATTGCCGGCCGAATCTTGGCCACCGCTTCATAGGTGGTGTCAGCGCGTATCCCTTCGTCGGCCGAGATCGTGACCTCTTTCGAGATCAGCATGCCGCTGGCCTGGTCGGCCACGCCCATGACGGTGGTCATCGGTGCGATCTCTGCGGCGAACCGCCCGGCAGCCTGCGCCGCTGCGGCGCGCTGCTGGCTCTGCACGCCGTATTCATCCTGCCGTTCGCGGCTGATGTTGTAGCGCTTGGCCTCCGTTTCAGCCGTCTGCAGCATGCTCCAGTACAGTTCTGGCTTGTGCTGGGCCAGCCACACGTCCTTATACATATGCAGGTTCATTTCCTGCTGGACGCAAGAGATGGACTCCACGCCACCGGCCGCAAAAATATCGCCCTCGCCGGCGATAATGCGTTGTGCCGCCGTTGCGATGGTTTGCAGGCCCGACGAGCAGAAACGGTTGATGGTCATGCCGGCCGTGGCTACCGGGCAACCGGCACGGATCGCTACCTGACGCGCGATATTGCCGCCGGTTGCGCCTTCCGGATTGGCGCAACCCACCAGCACGTCTTCCACCTCGCCCGCCTCGATGCCAGCCCGGCTGATGGCCGCCTGCAACGCATGGCCGCCCAGCGTGGCGCCATGGGTCATGTTGAACGCGCCTTTCCACGATTTGGCCAGGCCGGTACGGGCGGTCGATACGATGACAGCATCAGTCATGAAAGTCTCCAGAGATGGGTTGTAAGGTGTTGTGGGACGAGAATAGCATATTTTAGTACGGTCGTTCGCAAAATTTGCAACTGGGGTCCGGAAGGCATGGCTTTGTAAGTTTCGCGTAAGTCTGGAGCAAGTTTGCCGTAAGGTTAAAGGGAGACACTGCACCCCAAGCTGATCAAAAAGCAACAGGATTGGCGACCCACATCCTATAAAAAAATCAGGAGACACATCATGGCATCATCCTCAGGTACCGTGGACGCCCGCGCCGCAGCGAAAGCGACGCCCATCACGCCGGAAGAGCGCAAGGTGATTTTTGCCTCATCGCTAGGCACCGTGTTTGAATGGTACGACTTCTATCTGTACGGCTCGCTGGCTCCGATTATCGCCAAACAATTCTTTGTCGGCGACCCCACCACCACCTTCATCTTCGCCCTGCTGGCGTTCGCCGCCGGTTTCATTGTGCGGCCCTTCGGCGCACTGGTATTTGGCCGTCTCGGCGACATGATCGGCCGTAAATACACCTTCCTCGTGACGATCCTGATCATGGGCGCCTCGACCTTTATTGTCGGGCTGTTACCGAGTTACGAACAGATCGGGCTGACAGCGCCCGTGATTCTGGTCTCGCTGCGCATCCTGCAAGGGCTGGCGCTGGGTGGCGAATATGGCGGCGCCGCCACCTATGTCGCCGAACACGCACCAAACGGCAAACGGGGCGCCTTCACCTCGTGGATCCAGACCACTGCCACGCTGGGCCTGTTCCTGTCCCTGCTGGTAATTCTCGGTACCCGCACCGCGATCGGCGAAGAAGCCTTCAACGCCTGGGGCTGGCGCGTACCGTTCCTGGTCTCGGTGCTGCTGCTCGGCATTTCCGTCTGGATCCGCCTGTCGATGAATGAATCGCCAGCGTTCGCCAAGATGAAAGCCGAAGGCAAGACGTCGAAAGCACCGCTGAGCGAAGCATTTGGCCAGTGGAAAAACCTGAAGATCGTGATTCTGGCGCTGATCGGCCTGACCATGGGCCAGGCCGTGGTCTGGTACACC
>JBGSBQ010000675.1:0-2574 GCA_041730475.1 Sphingomonadaceae bacterium | reverse complement strand
GCATGAAGTCGCTGAAGCTGATGCCGTGGTAGCCGCCCAGTACGGCGTCCAGCCGGCGCACGATGGTCGCTTGTGCGCGCGCCAGACGCATCGCAAATTCGAGGCTGGCGCCGGTCCGGGCTTGGGGTGGTGCATTGAAGGGGCGGTCGTCGTCGGTAGGCATGATGGTCTCGTCGTGGTTTGGTTGTGCAGTGCTTGAATTTTACTTGATGTATGTTTGAGTACGCAAGTATTTATTGTTAAAAAAACGGCCGCCAGATTGCTCCGGGGACCGTTTTTCAGTCAGGACTGACTAGCGGCGATTAATGTTCGCCGTAGCTGCGGCGTGCGCCGTCGGTGCTGCGTGGGTTGCTGCCCTTGTAGCCGCCGCCGGAAGCGCCGTCACGACGGGGTGCGCCCGGCTTGCTGAAGGTACGCTGGCCTGGCTTGGCGCCGGTGCGGTTGTCGCCCGGTTTCCAGCCGCCTGGACGCGAGGTCGAGCGTGGTGCCATGCCCGATTTCTTCGGCTCAAAGCCCTCGATCACGTTGACCGGGATCAGTTGCTTGGTGAAGCGTTCGATACGCTTGACGTTCATGCCTTCGGCGTGGTTTACCAGCGAGATGGCCAGACCATTGCGGCCAGCGCGGCCGGTACGGCCGATGCGGTGCACGTAATCTTCCGGGAACTTCGGCAGATCGTAGTTGAACACGTGGGTGATGGTCGGCACGTCGATACCGCGGGCGGCAACGTCGGTGGCGATCAGGATCTTGACCTGGCCGCGGCGCAGGCTGTCCAGCGTGCGGTTACGGGCGCCCTGATGCATGTCGCCATGCAGTGCGGCAGCCGAGAAACCGGCGATGTTCAGACGGTCGGCGATGGTGTCGGCGTCACGCTTGGTGGCGGTAAACACAACAGCCTGGTCCAGGGTTTCGTCGCGCAGCAGGTGGTCCAGCAGGCGATTCTTGTGCGACAGGTCGTCGACGAAGTGGACGCGCTGGGTGATGTTTTCGTGCTTGTTGGCGGCGCTGACGACCTGAATCACTTGCGGATTCTTGGTAATGCGGCGTGCCATGTTACCGACCACGCCGTCCAGCGTGGCCGAGAACAGCATGGTTTGACGGCTGTCTGGGGTGGCGGCAACGATTTTTTCGATGTCGTCGATGAAACCCATGTCCAGCATGCGGTCGGCTTCGTCCAGCACCAGGATTTCCAGTTGCGAGAAGTCGATCTTGCCCGATTCCATGTGGTCGATCAGACGACCAGGGGTTGCCACCAGAATCTCAGGATTCTTGGCCAGCAGTTGCATC
Source organism: Sphingomonadaceae bacterium (assembly GCA_041730475.1). Lineage (GTDB taxonomy): Bacteria > Pseudomonadota > Gammaproteobacteria > Burkholderiales > Burkholderiaceae_D > Rugamonas. The sequence goes on along the minus strand of JBGSBQ010000675.1, from coordinate 1,287 downwards.
TGTTTTGGGTAAGGCATACCGCCCAGGATCGACACGGCCTTGATGCGGCGCAGGTTGATGCTGTACTTGTCGGTATTGGTGGTCACTTGCAGGGCCAGTTCGCGGGTTGGGGTCAACACCAGCATTTTTGGCTGTGCAGCTTTGAAACGTGGGCGCTCGCCACGGGCACGGGCGGCTTGCATTTCTTGATTAGGCGTCTTGCTGGCAGCTGCCGGCTCGACTGCGAACAAACGGTGCAGCGACGGCAGCATGAACGCTGCAGTCTTGCCGGAACCGGTTTGCGAGGAAACCAACAAGTCCTTGCCTTCGATAGCGGCAGGGATGGCCTGCTGCTGGACCGGGGTCGGCGCGGTGTAGCCGGCGTCGGTCAGGGCTTTAATGATGGACGTGTTGAGACCAAGTGCTTCAAATGTCATGCTGTTCTTTCGTAAAAACTAGCGTCCGTGCAAAGATGCAGAACGCGAAATAGCAACGCCAACCAACAACGAAATGACTCAATCTAAATCGAAAGAAATATTTCGGCACAAAAGCTTTGCGCCGGGACGGTGTCAGGTGCGACACACAAGGCGGGAGGGCTTTAGAAGCGACATCATGGAGATGCGCTAAGGCTTGCGAAGCTGCTAATTATTCTAGGCGACTGCGTGATGCAGCGCACAGGCCGTACTATACAGTGTTTCTACTGTTTATGCACGGTTAAATCCGTTGATTCTTATAAGAGTTCGAATAATCGGGCCGGGAAAAACGTAATTTGTATCTATTTGTAAGGTTGCAACCCCGAACTGGCCGTCGTTTCGATACACCCTGTATGGCGGAATTGCCGGTCACAGGGAGATTGTCATGTGGGGAAAAGTGAGTGTCCTATTTTTCGGAGCGCTGCTGCTGGCGCCGGCGCAAGCGCAGCTGGCCAGGCTGCCGCCGCTACCGCCATTTACGCCATTTACGCCAGCAGCGCCAGCGCCGCTGCTGGTGGTGCCGGGCGCGGAACAGCCGGTGCGGCTGCAGAGCGTACAGATCGACGCGGCACTCGGCGGCGGGCTGGCGCGCACCACGCTGCGGCTGGTGTTCTTCAATCCCAACCGGCGTTCTTTGGAAGGGCAGTTGCAGTTTCCGCTGCTGCCGGGCCAGCAGGTCAGCGCCTTTGCGCTCGATATTGAGGGCCGCCTGCGGGCCGCGGTGCCGGTCGAGAAGGCGCGCGGCCGCGAGATCCTGGAGTCGGTCGAGCGGCGCCGCGTCGATCCGGCCTTGCTGGAGCAGACGCAGGGGAATAACTTCCAGTTGCGGGTGTAC
>JBGSBQ010000674.1:0-2576 GCA_041730475.1 Sphingomonadaceae bacterium | reverse complement strand
ATCGTGACACCAATGCTGCGTTAAACATTCTCCGTCGCGGACGTGCGACGCTAGATGTAGGAATCCCCGTCCTTTAGGGCGGGGAGGACGTCAATTCCGGAGCGTGTATAGTGCCTGACCTACCCCTGCCCTTGCTGCTGTTCGCCCTGTGCCTGCCGGCCGGGGCCGATCAGCTGCCGGCCCCACCCGACCCGACCTTTCACCTCGCCGCCAACCGCTCCGACGTGAGCCGCGCCGACCTGCCACGGGTCGCCGCCCATTGCCAGTATGCAGCGGAGCACCCCACATCCTTGCTGCAGATCGCCGGTCATACCGACCGCAAAGGCGGTGACGAATACAATTTTGCGATCGGCCAGAAACACGCCGAGATGCTGCTGCACCGGCTGCACGCCTGCGGCGTCGAGCTAAAGCGCATGGAAGCGCTCAGTCTTGGCAAGCAGCGCCCGCTGGACCCGGGCCACAACCGGGCTGCCGACGCCCGCAATCGGCGCGTCGAAATCCACTACCGGCTCGCCGACGCGCCCGCTGCGCCGCCGCTGCAATGAAGCGGCACCGTCAGCGCCAGCTGCAGCGCGCCGCCCGCCAGTACCACCGTGATGGCCCGCCGCTGCACTTGCAGCATGGTCTGCTGCAGCGCTATCACTTCGCGCAACCGCAGCCGGCGCGCAGCTGGTGGCACGATGTGGTCTTCATTCTGAATGACCACCGCGTCAGCGTGCACTGGATCCATCCCCGTCTGGCCTATGAAGATGCGGTCGATGCTGGCGCCTGCGCGCAATTGCCTGAACCCGCGACCAGCGTGCTGGCCGGCGCCACCCCGCTGTACCGCGCCGTCGGCCGCGCCCGCAAACGCCAGCGCGGCTGGCAACTGGCGGCGTCGGCCGGCCCCGACCAGGCTTATGTAGCGGCCCAACATCGCTTATGCCGCGATGGCAGCATCCGCATCGTGCCCTCGCTGCAGGTACGCTGGAACCGGCGCGGCCGCTGCGTCGACCTGTGCGCGCCGCTCGAGGTGCGCAACCTGCACGAATTACAGGCGCTGGTAGCGCTGGTGCGACGCCTGCTGAAGCGCGAAACCACGCTGGCCGCCGAATTCCCCGGCTACCACTACGAGCGCACGGACTGGGCAAAAGAAATGATGTCCCCGCAATAATTAGTGAGAATATTTACACGCAATCCTTGCTGGCATTGTCTCGCTGGCCTACTCTGACATTGCAACATCCCCACGCGCAGTCAGTTCTGCTGCGGTCCGGTTTCCGTCTGTATCTGGCCGGCCAGCCCGGTCCAGGCCGAATATTACGCACTGCTGGTTGGGGGCCTGCTTCGGTGCCGCCGCGGCGCTGCCGAAGACCGGCGCGGCCACAACAATCGCCGCTACAATTTTTTAGACTTCATCGCCATTTAATTCTCGCCTTGCTATCAGCGTTATTAAATCAGGAGATGGTGCAATAGTTGTGTGTCCATTGTTGCGTACCTTGTGTCTTTATTTATTGCCCGTCGCAACTTTGCGCACTTAACAACAGAGCGCGCAGCGCAATCTCCGACCACGGATCGGCCTCCTGCAGATTGGCTAGCATGCGGCGGCCGACCGCCGTGGCCGCTATTCCGCTCAGGCCAAACCACGCCCCGGCCAATTGACTGCAGGTAGCGCCAGTACTGTCCGCGTCGCCCAGCAGGTTCACTACCCGCAATATGGCCTCACTGAAGCTGGTGGCCGGGCGCATGGCCCATAAGGCCAGCGCCAGCGCATCCATCGAGTAGGATCCAAAATAACTGGCATTCACCGCATGCCCCTGATACTGTCCGGCGCGCGCCTGCAAGGTCGCCGCCAGCGGCAGTTCGGCCGCATACCAGTCCCAGTTTGCCTCCGCCAAGCCGGGTGGCTGGTGCCGCAATAACGCCGCCAGCCGGGCCATGCTGGCATGCGCACGCCACGCCGGGGCTTGGCCCACCTCGGCCAGAAACTGCTCAATTACTTGCCGCAGGAAGTGTTCCATCGGAGCCGGCGCCGCTGCGGGCCGGGTCAGCGCTGCCGCCATCGCATAGGCCAGGAACAGGCAGCATACCGTTGCGTCGCTGCCCGGATGGGTCGCCAGACTTTGCTCGGCTGCGCTCTCCAGCAGCAAGGCCGGCGCACGCGCATAGCGGATTGCCACCGGCGCCAGCCGCATCAGCGAGCCATTGCCGGCATCGCCCCCGCCGCCCAGATAGCGCCACGGCACGCTGCCGGCATCAGCGCCCTCATGATCGAGCAGCTCGTCCAGTGAGCGGCCGATCGTGCTGCCCAGGCCAACACTGCGGCGTACCCCGTGCGGATCGCTGGCAAAGCCATTGTTGTAGCCGTAATACCACCAGTTGAAAAACCGGATCCGGCAGTCGCCGCCATGGTACTGCCCATGCACCAGCAAGCTGTCCGCCAGACACAAGGCCATCGCAGTATCGTCAGTCCACTGGCCGCGCCGCAGACCAAATTTGTTGCGATCGCCGTAGTAGCGCAAAGTCCCGTCGTCCTGTAAGGCGGTACTCAGGCCAGCTACCCGCCGCTCTTCGGCACTTGCTGGCGTACTGTCAACCGC
>JBGSBQ010000673.1:0-2577 GCA_041730475.1 Sphingomonadaceae bacterium | reverse complement strand
CGGTAACGATAGACCAAAATCACACTGTGATTATATACAGTTATTTCAACCAAGGGGCAACGACTGCTACGCAGTCAGCTCCTTTCACTCCCCGCCCTGAAGGACGGGGTTTCTTGGAGCAAATCTGATGAAAATTATTTTGGCCGTGGTGGCCTTGGCGGCCCTTGGCGGCTGCGCAGTCCAGCAGCAACCATACTACGTCAGCCGTCCGGTGGTGGACCCTTACCAGTGGCATACGGTCGCCGTGACGCCGTCGGACCGCGTGGCCGGCAGTGCCGGCAGCGTGCAATACACGACGGAGCCGTTGCCGGCCCCCATGGTGTACAGTGCGCCAGTGTACAGCGCGCCGTCGCCGTTGTACGCCCCAGCGCCCGTGTACTATGCACCGGCACCGGCGTACTACTACCCGCCCGTGTCGATCGGCCTTGATTTCGTGGTGGGTAACTGGTGTTGTGGTTCCCGCGGCGGCTGGGGTGGGCGCGGTCACCACCGGCGCCGCTAAGCGTCAGCGCATCAGGTAGAGCGAGGCTGAGCCTAGCACGCTCTCCGAGCACAGAATGTAGGTCGATGCACCGGCTAGACCCAGCAGCAGGGTGCCGTAGGCGATGGACAGATAACGGCTCATGAAGGCCTCCTGTTCTGGTTGGACGGGAATCTGCGTCCAGCATAGAGCAGGTCCGGCCACGCCGGCACCAGCGAGTTGTCCGACCGTTTGTAGGACAAACGCCCGTCAACTATCTTGTCGTCAAGCTATTTCCGTTTTACTTCTTGCCCCAGGTGACGATGGCGTCTGCTGGTGCGGTGTCCATGGCGTTTGCCAGGGCCAGCCACTGGTGCAGGCGCTCCAGCAGTTTCAGCTGGATGCCAGAGCCGTCGATGGTGCCGATCTGTTCCAGCATGCGGGCATCGATCTTGGTCTTCGAGACGGTTGGTGCGCCCATGACCATGCGGTCGTAGGCTTTGCGGGCCTTGTTTTCCCACTTGTGCAGCGCGCTCTCGTCGAAGCGGTTGGCTTCGAAATACACGGTCAGCGAACCATCCGGATTGCCGAAGCCGACGATGCCGGCGCCCTTGCGGATGGTGGTGGTGTTACTCAGGTCAAACTCTTCGGTCGGGACGAAGACGGCAGCGCGGCCATCGATATCAGGGCGGCCGACCGGCGTATCCTTGCCGTAGGTACTGACGCTGTGCAGCGGTTTTTCTTCAGACATAATCTTACGTGGGCCGCAGCCGGGGTCGGCGCGGCGCTCCTGTGATGTGGGTATTCGGGGTAAGGCGGGCAGGAAGCTGGTCCGCCAGGCAGTAATCTGGGGCGCACAAGTGAGCTGTGCGACGATGACATTGTAGCTTCAAACCAGTTCTCTTGGGCAATGACGAGACGAAAAAAAAGCCGCTGAGGCGGCTATATTTTTCGAAGAAAGTGGGGTGGCTGATGGGGCTCGAACCCACGACAACAGGAATCACAATCCTGGACTCTACCAACTGAGCTACAGCCACCACTGTCTTACATCACCTATTTAGCAGTTTTGCTGAACAGGTGCCGAATTATACAAGCCAGTTTTGAAACGTGCAAATGTAAATGCAAAGTTTCTTCAAAAATTCTTTTTGCTCAGTTCTCCACGTGCTCGACCTCGATCGACAGGCCCAGCAAGTGGGCGAAGGCGGCCGCGAGCGGCGCTGCCTGCGCCGTGGTGTAGCCGCGCAGCGTGGCCGCCGGTGCGGCAGCGTCGGGCTCGCGCAGCAGGCCGGCAGAAGCCAGCAAGCGGGCCAGCTGGCGCGCCACCGCTTCGCCGGTGTCGATCAGCGTCACATGGCCGGCTTGGTGCGCGGCCAGCACGCGCGTGATGCCGTCGCGCACGAACGGGTAATGGGTGCAGCCCAGCACCAGCGTATCGACGCCCTGCGCCAGCAGGGGCGCGACGTAGCGTTCCAGCATGGCATCGATGACGGGCGTATCCAGCGTGCCCAGTTCGATCTGGTCGACCAGCCCGACGCACGGTTGCAGCAGGAACTGCGCCTGCGTGGCCGTAGCGATCTGGTCGCGCAGTTGCAGGAACTTGTCGCCGGTCAGCGTGCGCGCCGTGGCCAGCACGCCGACCTTGCCGCTGTGGGTGCTGGCCGCCGCCGGTTTCAGGCCCGGTTCGACGCCGACGATGGGCAAGTCCGGATAGTGCGCCCGCAGCGCCTTGATGGCGGCCACGGTGGCCGTATTGCAGGCCACCACCAGCGCCTTGGCGCCGCGCGCCAGCAGAAAGGCGGCAATCGCCAGCGAACGCTCGACGACGTACTGTTCGCTCTTGTCGCCATACGGGGCATGGCCGGAATCGGCGAAATACAGCAGGTGTTCGTGCGGCAGCTGGGTGCGGATATGGCGCAGGATCGACAAGCCGCCGACGCCAGAATCAAACACGCCGATCGGTGCGTCAGGAGTAGAGGGCAGGTGCATGGGGGCGAGGGGAAGGGAAGGCCCGCAGCCGGTAGCTGCGGGCGCGGGGGGGGGGGCGCGGGGGGGCGCCGGCGGGTTTAGGGGGCCGGCCGGCGCGGGGCGCGCAGGGGGGGGGAGAGAAGAGAATCGGG
>JBGSBQ010000672.1:0-2581 GCA_041730475.1 Sphingomonadaceae bacterium | reverse complement strand
GCCAGCCTGATGCTGGCGCTGGACCATCAGCGCCGGCCCGCGTTGCTGCTGGGCGGACTGACGCTGGTCCTGCTGGCCGGGGGGCGCTACCTGCTGGGGCGGACCGCGCTGCAGCCGTGGCGGCAGCTCCAGCGCGACCTGGAACAGCTGGCATCCGGTGACCTGACGGGCACCATCCACGCCCGTGGCGCGCATGACGTGGTGCAAGCGATGCAGGCGCTGCGGGTGCTGCAGATTAACTTCAAATTATTGGTCGGCCAGATTCAGGAGGCCAGTGCCAGCGTCAGTGTGGGGGCGGCAGAACTTGCCAGCGGCAATGCCGACTTGTCAGGCCGCACCGAAGCGCAAGCCAGTTCGCTGGAGCAGACGGCGGCCTCGATGGACGAGTTGACCAGTACAGTCCAGCACAATGTCGAGCGGGCCCAGCAGGTCAATCAGCTGATGGCCGGCGTGGCGCGGAGCGCCGGGCAGGGCGGCAGCGCGGTCGGCGCCGTGGTGGCGACCATGGCGGCGATCCAGTCCAGCTCGCAGCGTATCGTGGAGATCATCAGTGTGATCGATGGCCTTGCTTTCCAGACCAATATTCTGGCGCTGAATGCCGCCGTCGAAGCGGCGCGGGCCGGCGAGCAGGGCTGGGGTTTTGCCGTGGTGGCGGCGGAAGTGCGCAATCTGGCGCAGCGCACGGCGACGGCGGCGCACGATATCAAGGCGCTGATCGCGGCGTCGGCCGAGGCCGTGGCGCTGGGCAGTACCCGGGGCGAGGATGCGGGCCGCAGCATGGCGCTGCTGGAACAGGCGGTGACGCAGGTGGAGCGCCACATGCTGCTAATCAGTAGCGCCAGCCGGGAACAGGGCGCGGTCATCGAACAGGTCAACGCGGCGATCGCGCAGATGGACCAGATCACGCAAAAAAATGCGGCGGTCTGTGAAGACGCGGCCGCAGCGGCGGAAAATATGCGCGGTCGGGCGCAGCAACTCCACGCGCTGGTAGGCCATTTCCGGCTGACCCATCAAGCGCTGGCTCAGGCGTAAGCGAGCGCGGGCGCAGGACGGCGGGCGGTGCGCACGCGGGCCGTAGGCTGTGCGGCCGGTGCTGCCGCTTGCAAGTGGAACTGGCTCACCAGTGCGCTCAAGGCCTCGGCCTGTTCGCGCATGGCGACGGCGGCGGCGGCCGACTGCTCGACCAGCGCAGCGTTTTGCTGGGTCATGTCATCCATCTGGGTGATGGCGCCATTGACTTGCTGGATGCCATGGCTCTGTTCGCGGCTGGCGCCGGAGATCTCGCCGATCACGCCGGCCACCTTTTGCACACTGCTGACGATGCGCTGCATGGCCAGGCCCGCCTGATCGACCAGCACGCCGCCCTGCCGGACCTGGACCACCGACGCATCGATCAGGTCTTTGATTTCTTTGGCCGCGGCGGCGGAGCGTTGCGCCAGGTTACGGACTTCGGTCGCCACCACGGCGAAGCCGCGGCCCTGTTCGCCGGCCCGGGCCGCTTCCACAGCCGCATTCAGCGCCAGGATGTTGGTCTGGAAGGCGATGCCGTCGATCACGCTGATGATGTCGACGATGCGGGTCGATGCGCCACGGATGGCGCTCATGGTTTCAACCACCTGACCCACCACGGCACCGCCCTGTTCCGCGGTGCGGGCGGCATCGGTGGCCAGTTGCTGGGCCTGCACGGCGTTGTCGGCATTGTGCTGCACGGTGCTGGTCAGCTCTTCCATCGACGAGGCGGTCTCCTCCAGTGCGCCGGCCTGTTGCTCGGTCCGTGCCGACAGATCCATATTGCCGCTGGCGATTTCGCTCGAGGCGGTCTGGATCGCGTGGGCGCCGCGCTGTACTTCACCGATCACGCTGGTCAGCTTGTTACTCATGCGCGACAGTGCTTGTTGCAGCAAGCCGATTTCATCGCTGCGGGTGGTGCTGAGGCGAGTGTCGAGGTGACCGGCGGCGACCGCGTCGGCCAGCTGCACGGCCCGGCGCAGCGCCTCGACTAGCTGGCGCACCAGCCAGATTCCGGCGGCGGCGACGCACAGGGTGACGCTGAGCACAATGATGGCCGAGACCCAGCCTGCGTGGTTCAGGTTGGATGCTGCGCGCTGGGATGCTTCAGCGGCCAGCGTCTGGTTATAGTCACGATGCTGTTTGAGCGCGGCATCGGCCGGTTTGATCTGGTCCTGGATGGCCAGCTGGCGTGCGCTCGCTTGCTCGGTAGCGCCGCTGTCGGACAGGGCCAGCACGCTGTTGCGGGCCGCATAGTAGCTGGCTAGCGCGGCACGGTCGTGTTCCAGCAGGGCGCGGTCGCGCGCGTCGGAGATATTTTCGGCCTGGTACTGGTCCAGTACCGCTGCGATTTTTTTCTCGCTGGCGACGATGTCGGCCATGGCGCGAACCTTGCCTTCTTTGTCGGCATGGGCGACGTGCTTCCAGACCGCGATGCGCATGCGGAACATGGCTTCGGCAGCGTTGTCCAGCTTCTCAATACTGGGCAGCGAGTTGGTATTGGCATAGTTGGCCGAAGAATACACGTTGTTGATCTGCACCATGCACAAGGCGCCCAATCCCAACAGCCCGG
>JBGSBQ010000671.1:0-2581 GCA_041730475.1 Sphingomonadaceae bacterium | reverse complement strand
GGTGATCAGGATGCCGAACGGCGTCTCGGTCGACGGCAACACCGGCATAGGCAGCACCACGGCCGGGCCTTCGCCCACTGCGGCCTTCTTCGGCTTCTTCAGCGCGCCGCCTTCCCCCGTCACAAAGCTCGGGCAGAAACCGGTGGTGCAGGAGAAGTCCTTGTTGCAAGACGACTGGTTGATCTGGCGCTTGCGCCCCAGTTCCGTTTCCAGTGGTTCTACCGACAGGCAGTTGGACTGCACCGAGCAGTCGCCGCAGCCTTCACACACGGCCTCGTTGATGACAGCGCGCTTGGCCGGGTCCGGGTATTCATTGCGCTTCCGGCGACGACGCTTCTCGGAAGCGCAGGTCTGGTCATAGATCATCGCCGATACGCCGGGCTGGTCGCGCAGTTCGCGCTGCACCGCCATCAATTCGCTGCGATGGCGGATCGTGACGCCGGGCGCCCAGTTGTAATCGGCCGGGTATTTTTCCGGCTCGTCGGTGACAACGATAATCGGGGTCACGCCTTCGGCCGCGATCTGGCGCGAGATCATGCCCGGATCGAGCGGACCGTCGAAGGTCTGGCCACCGGTCATCGCGACGGCGTCGTTGAACAGGATCTTGTAGGTGATGTTGACCTTGGCCGCCACGGCGGCGCGGATCGCCAGAATACCGGAGTGGAAATAGGTACCGTCACCAAGGTTGGTGAACACATGCTTTTCATTGGTGAACGGCGCCTGCCCGACCCACGTGACGCCTTCGGCGCCCATGTGGGTGAAGGTCGAGGTTTCGCGGTCCATCCACAGCACCATGTAGTGGCAGCCGATACCAGCCAGCGCGCGCGAGCCTTCCGGCACCTTGGTCGAGGAATTGTGCGGACAGCCGGAGCAGAAGTACGGGGTGCGGTCGGTCTCGGGATTGGCCTTGGTCGGCAGCGTTTTCAGCGCCAGTTCCTTGGCTTCCAGATAGGCCACGCGTTCCTTGACGCGCGCCGCTACCGGATGGCCGGCGCAGTAGTGGGCGATGCGCGAAGCGATGGCGCGCGCAATCTGCGCCGGGTTCAGCTCATAGGTGGCCGGCAGCAGCCAGTCGCCGTGGCCGGTGTTGCCCTTGTTGCTCCATTCGCCGGTGTCGTCGAACTTGCCGACCACGCGTGGGCGCTGGCCGTCGGGCAGGTTGTATAGCTCTTCCTTCAGCGCGTATTCGAGAATCTGGCGCTTTTCTTCGACCACCAGAATCTCGTCCAGACCCTTGGCGAATTCGTGCACGCCATCCGCTTCCAGCGGCCAGGTCATGCCAATCTTGTACAGGCGGATGCCGATGTCGGCCGCAGCCTGCTCGTCGATGCCGAGGTCGGCCAGCGCCTGGCGCGTGTCGAGGTAGGATTTACCGGCCGTGATAATGCCGATCTTCGGCTTCGGGCTATCCCAGATGATCTTGTTCAGCTTGTTCGCGCGGCAATAGGCCAGCGCCGCGTACCACTTGTAGCTGTTCATCCGCACTTCCATGTCGAGCACGGTGTCCGGCCAGCGGATATTCAGGCCGCCTTCGGGCAGCGCGAAGTCGGTCGGCAGCTGGATTTGCACGCGGTCCGGGTCGAAGTCGACCACGGCGCCCGATTCGATGATGTCGGTCACACACTTCATCGACACCCACAGGCCGGTGTAGCGGCTCATGGCCCACGCGTGCAGGCCGTAGTCGATGTATTCCTGCACCGACGACGGATACAGCACCGGGATGCCGCAGGCGTTCAGGATGTGGTCGGACTGGTGCGCGGTAGACGAGGATTTGGCGGCATGGTCGTCGCCAGCCAGCACCAGTACGCCGCCATGCTTGGCCGAGCCGGCGTTATTGGCGTGCTTGAAGACGTCGCCGCAGCGGTCCACGCCCGGGCCCTTGCCGTACCACATGGAGAATACGCCGTCGTACTTGGCATCCTGGAACAGATTGGTCTGCTGCGTGCCCCAGACCGCCGTGGCGGCCAGGTCTTCGTTCATGCCGGGATGGAATTTGACGTGGTGCGCGTCGAGGTATTTCTTGGCCTTCATGGCCGTCATGTCGACGCTGGTGACGGGCGAACCACGGTAGCCGGTAATGTAACCGGCCGTGTTCAGGCCCGCCTTCAGGTCGCGCTCGCGCTGCATCATCGGCAGCCGGATCAGGGCCTGGGTGCCGGTCATGAAGGCGCGGCCGCGGTCCAGCGTCCACTTGTCGTCGAGGGAAATGTCGTCCGAGGGGGTGCCCGGAAGCAGCTGCGTACCCTTGTGAGGTGCGTTCATCTTGTCTCCAATATTCTGAAAAAGCGATGCGCGACAGGGCCGGGTAGGCTCTGCCGCGCTCTCGCCGGTGCTCCGTTCTATGCGGAGCTACCAGCGCTGTATTGCAACGAATTACTACAACTATATGCCTTAAACGGCCGCTTTGCTCGGATCTTGCAGCACGCCGCGTTTAATCTGATCCAGTTCGATCGATTCGAACAGGGCCCGGAAGTTGCCTTCGCCGAAGCCCTGATCACCCTTGCGCTGGATGATTTCAAAGAAAATCGGGCCGATGACGGTGTTGGTAAAGATTTGCAGCAGCAGTTCGCGCCCGGTGTCA
>JBGSBQ010000670.1:0-2590 GCA_041730475.1 Sphingomonadaceae bacterium | reverse complement strand
GTTCGTCGGCAATATTCACGAGGTGCTGGTGCAGGTCAACAGCAGCGCTGAGAATGTGGCACGCGGCAGTGCCGAGATTGCGCACGGCAATACCGACCTGTCGGCCCGAACCGAGCAACAGGCCAGCGCCCTCGAAGAAACCGCCGCCTCGGTCGAGGAATTGACCAGTACCGTCAAGGAAAATGCCGAGAACGCCCGGCAGGCCAACCAGCTGGCCGGTTCGGCGTCCACCGTGGCCCAGCGCAGCGGCGCGGTGGTGTCGCAGGTCGTGGCGACGATGGCATCGATCAATGCCTCTTCCAACAAGATCGTCGATATCATCAGCGTCATCGATGGCATCGCATTCCAGACCAATATTCTGGCCTTGAACGCCGCCGTGGAAGCAGCGCGTGCCGGTGAACAGGGCCGCGGTTTTGCGGTCGTGGCCTCCGAAGTGCGCAATCTGGCGCAGCGCAGCGCTGCGGCAGCCAAGGAAATCAAGGTGCTGATCGATGATTCGGTGGGCAAGGTCGCCGAGGGCAGCCGCTTGGTCAATGAAGCCGGCACCACGATGGATGAAGTGGTCTCCAGCGTGCAGCGGGTCACGGCCATTATGAGCGAGATCACCGTCGCTACAGCCGAGCAGAGCGAAGGCATCGCCCAGGTGAATCAGGCGATTGTGCAGATGGATGGCGTGACCCAGCAAAATGCGGCGCTGGTGGAACAAGCCGCCGCTGCGGCCGAAAGCTTGCAGGAGCAGGCGTCGCATCTGGCGCAGGCCGTCAGTGTGTTCAAGCTCGATCGCAGCAGCAATGCCAGCCTGGCGCCAGCCACTACGGCGCCGCGCCACGTCCCGGCAGCGCAGCGCAAGGCGCCGCCAGCGGCCAAGACGGCAGCGCGCCCGGCATTGTCGCGCAGCAAGTCACCGGCCAAGGCCAGCAGCGAATGGGAAGAGTTCTGACTGGTCAGAATTCAGGACCGTGCTGCGTGCAGCAGCATAGGGATCGATTTCGACGTCGGGGTGCCGGCGCTATTGGGGCGGCACCTGCGTTACGGGGACGGCGCGATCGACGCCGTGAAGCCGCCGGCCTGTTGATAGCGTAGCTGGCAGGCTGACGGCGTCATGCCTTCCCAGCGCTTGAAGGCACGTCGGAAATTGGATTGATCGGTATAGCCCAGCGCATACGCGATCTCCTGCAGCGACAGCTTGCCCGCCTTCAGGTGTTCCAACGCCAGCATGTGCCGCACCTCATCCACCACTGCGCTGTAGGAAGAACCTTCCTCCAGCAGCCGCCGGTGCAGTGTACGCGGGGTCAGGTTGAACAGGCGCGCCGCCACATTCAGCGACAGCACGCCATGGCGTTCTTCCAGCAGCAGGCGGCGAATCCGCATCCGCCAGCTTTGTTGGTGCGCGACTTTTTCCAGCTCGCGCTGGCAAATCAGCAGGGTTTCGCGCAGCGTGGTGGGATTCGCCATTGCCAGCGGGGCTTCCACCATGGCGCGCGCAAACGCGAAGCCGGTCCAGCTGCTGGCATAGCGCACTTCACAGCGGAACATTTCTTCCGCCAGCGCGGCATAAGAGGGCGCAGCAAACGGCAAGGCCACATACAGTACTTGTGATACGCCGCCGGTCAGGAAGTCGAACAGGTTCTTAATCGTCAGTACCACCGCTTCCAGCACCGGCTGCTGCACGGCGCCCAGCGGGATTCCTTCCTCAAAGGTGAAGCGCACCTCATCACCGGCCATCTGATGGCGGATCGCCACCAGACGGGTACGGATCTGTATGTAGTTTTGCAGTAGTTCCATGGCCTGACCGATGGTGCCGCTGTTCATGGCGGCATAGCCGAGAATGCCGTGGCTATTTACCATCATGCGCGCGCCCACCAATAGCCCGAAGGCGGGCTCGCCGGTGGCTGCCAGTGCATCCAGCACCAGCTGCTGGAAATCTTCAATCGTTAGCGTATAACTGGTGTCATCCAGCGCAATCTCGTTCCATTTATGACGCAGGAAGGAGGCCGGCATGGCCACCCCCATGCGGTTGACCTGATCGGCGATCTGGCGGATGTACTGGACGGGCAGCGCAAAAACAGGCGAGGGCATAGGCTATTTATCAGGAGGGAGACGCCATTGTCAAAAAATGACTTATATATGTCAACTAGCAACCTCGCCACATTAGCACGACCGTTCTACGATCTGGTCTCCATCTACTTCATTCAGCAGCAAAACCACATGTTTTCATTTCTCGCCAAAAAACAGCCGACCACGGCGCACATCAACGGCGTGGCCATCCTGGTCGATCCCAAGGAGACAGTGCTGCAAGCAGCTTTGCGGCACGGGATAGACTTTCCGCACAGCTGCCGCGTGGGCGGCTGTGCCACCTGCAAATGCCGGCTGCTGCAAGGCCGCGTCAAGGAACTGACACGCAGCAGCTACGTGTTGTCGGACCAGGAGCTGGACCAAGGATACATTCTGGCCTGCCAGTCGGTCCCGCAGAGTGACATCAGCCTGCAAGTAGACCTGAGCGCGCGCCAGCCGGTACAACGGCTCAGCGGACGTATCATCGGACAACAGCGCCTGACCCATGACATCTCCGCACTCCAGATCCAGCTCG
>JBGSBQ010000669.1:0-2597 GCA_041730475.1 Sphingomonadaceae bacterium | reverse complement strand
CCAGGATATTAATTAATTGAGATGCGGCTGGTTGTGGTGATGCGCGCAATCGCTTGCACTTGTAGCTTCACGCCAGGCTGCGCTTTGCCAGAGAGATCGAGAGCCAGCGCTTGAAATTTAATCTTCTGGCTCGCCGGCCGTATGCGGATGCTGGGCATCGCTGCGCGGCGTAGCAATTAACCCCAACGGCACAAGTCTGGGGTCAGACCCGGCGGGACTCGGCGTCCCCGTCTGACCGCGGGTTTGCTGTGGGGGTGGTGGCCAGCACCGCTGCAGCGCTGGCCTCATGCAGATACTGGGCATAGCTGTACGGTGGACCGTCGAAGTAGTGGCGCGGCAGCTCGAACAGCGCCCAGTAATAACGCTCGCGGCCTTCGCACACTTGCGGCGCGGCGCAGTAGCGGTGCCAGTTGTCACCAATGGCGCGCGCATACATGCCGTCCCCATTCGGATCCGAAAAGAAGGGCAGTACGCGCCGCTCGGCCAGTGCGTTCAGCAGCGAGGGCGGGGCGTCGCTGTCGCGCGCGATTTCATACTGGGCGTTCATGCCGGCCTCGGTTTCTATCATCATCAACGTGGCGCGGCCGTGCTGGTCGAGGAACAGGATGCCGGTCGGGTTGGGAAAAATATAGTGCTCGACAAAGCCGTGCGTGCGGCGCAACTGCTCGACCAGCACTACCAGCTGCGGATCGCCGAGGAAACGGAAGTCATGCAGGACCAGCAGCTCGCGCAAGGTCTCCGACTGCGCCGTGAAATACGCCCGTTGGAGCGCGACGATTTCCAGTTCCAGCAGATCGAGCGCCTGGTCATCACTCTTCTTGATATAGCGGTCGATCAGGCCGCGGTTGAACGCCGTCACGGCGATTTTTTCATCGGCCGCACCGGTGAACAGGATCTTCTTGCAGGGCAGGTGCTGGATCTGGGCGCAGAATTCCAGCCCGTTCATCTGCGGCATCGAGTAATCAATCACCAGTACCGATGGCATGGCAAAGCGCTGGCTCTGCGCGCTGATGCGGTAGATGCGGTCCAGCTCCAGTGCCACGTTGCACTGGTCGGCCGGCTGGTTCTGCGTATCGAAATTGATGTGCAGTGGCACCTCGTCGCGCCGTGCGCTGTGCAGCAGCCATTGCAGCGCCAGCCGGGCATCATGGAAAGTTTTCGACGCCAGCATGGGATCGAGCTGGAACGACAGGCTTTGCAGGAAGGAATCGCTGTCGTCCACCAGGACCGACAGCGTGGGATGGGCATACACGGGCAATTGCATGGGTCACCTGACAGGAGCGGGGTGTGGGGGAAATTCGAGTACGAAGATCGCATACGCCTGTTCGCGCGAGACGCAGCGGATGCGCGCCTGCCAGGCTTGCATGATGTCCTGGCACAGTGCCAGTCCGATGCCGCAGCCCTGATGCGGCGGAAAGGCATAGAAGCGACGGAAGATCAGCGGCAGATGGCCGGGCGCCACGCCGCAGGCGGTATCGATGAACAGCAGCCGTGGTGTGGCGCGGGCGCCGTCGATGATGAGGCGGATGCGGCCCTTGCCAGCACGCTGGATCGCTTTCAGTGCATTGCGCATCAGGTTCAGCAGGATCACCGCCGCCAGATCGGCCTGACCGTCAAACAGGAAGTCGGCGCGCACTTCGAC
Source organism: Sphingomonadaceae bacterium (assembly GCA_041730475.1). Classification (GTDB taxonomy): domain Bacteria; phylum Pseudomonadota; class Gammaproteobacteria; order Burkholderiales; family Burkholderiaceae_D; genus Rugamonas. Next base: position 955 of record JBGSBQ010000669.1, on the reverse strand, counting down.
CGCGACGGCCGCGCGTTGCGCAGTGCTGATGAAGGGATAGCGCTTCAACATGTCGTCGATCGCGGCCGCCATCGAGACCGGCTCGCAGGGCTGCAGGTTGCGGTTGACGGCGGTGGCGTTCAGCAGGAACAGATCGATCATGTGGTGCATATGGCGCACCTCAAACTGGATGCGGGCCAGCGCATCAAGGCGCGCCAGCCGCGCTTCCTCCTTGTCGAACATGCGTAGCAGGCCCCGTACATTGGCGTCGACGCTGGCCAGCGGCGTGCTCAATTCATGCGAGACCGTGGCCAGCCCGGCGCCGAGGCCAGTCAGGCGCTCCTGTTCCAGCGCATCGCGGCTGATCTTCACCACCGACAGCACCAGGATGGCGAAGCAGTGGATCGGCAGTTGTTCCAGCGCGCGCTGGTCCAGCAGCAGTTCCGGATGGCCGCGCCACAACACGATGGCGCAGGCTGACAGCGTGCCGATCAGATAGGCCAGCGTGGCGATGCCCATGTCGAAGTGGAACAGTACGATCAGGCTGATCAATAACGATTCGGTCCACACCGGCGTCGCATGGTTCATCAGGCACATGAAGGTGAAGAAGAATGGCAGCACATAGCTGAGCGCTACCAGCAGGTACCGTTGCAGCCAGCGCTGGCTGAAATGGCCGGCAAACAGTCCCAGTGCGCACAGCGCCACGGCCGCCGCACGCAGCGGCGCCGATTCGAATTCCGCCGGCCACAGCCGGTGCCACAGCCAGTAGCACAGCGGATTGGCCAGCATGCCAAAGGCCGCCACCAGCACCACGCGCCGGGTCGCATAGTCGGCCTGTCCCCGGCAGATGCAGGGCATGGAGCAGCGCGGCCAGTAGCTTGCGGTCCGAGGGAGGGGCGGTGGCGTGCATGGTGAAGGTTGATCTCCGTCAAAGTTCCATCATGTCCCGAATTGCCGACGCTGTTTTTCCTTTCCG
>JBGSBQ010000668.1:0-2598 GCA_041730475.1 Sphingomonadaceae bacterium | reverse complement strand
TGGATTTCAGAGACCGGCCGCGCATCGGCCGCCGCCTGCGCTGTTGGCGCATCCGCCGGCCATGCCGCCGCCACCGGCGCGGCCGGCCGCTGATACACGGGCGCCAGACTGCAACCTGCCAGCAGGGCCAGCGCCGCCATCGTCAAGAGTGATTTTTTCATTATGTATGTGCCTCCAACTGCACGTTTGCCGGCGCGCTCTTGTTCGCAAAGAAGCCGCGCACCAGCACAAAGAACACCGGTACAAAGAAGATGCCGAGGAAGGTAGCCGACAGCATCCCGCCCAGCACGCCGACACCGATCGCATTCTGGCTGCCGGAACCGGCACCGCTGCTGATCGCCAGTGGCAGCACGCCAAGGCCGAAGGCGATCGACGTCATCAGGATAGGCCGCAGCCGCTGGCGCACCGCCTGCAAGGTGGCCGCCTTCAGCGCCACGCCCTGCTCTTGCAGCTCCTTGGCGAATTCCACGATCAGGATCGCGTTCTTGGCCGCCAGCCCTACCACCGTCAGCAAGCCGACCTGGAAGTAGACGTCATTCGACAGCTTGAACATCAACGTCGCCAGCACGGTACCGATCACCCCCAGCGGCACCACCAACAGTACCGAAAATGGAATCGACCAGCTTTCATACAGCGCAGCCAGGCACAGGAACACGATCAGCAACGAAATCGCATACAGCATCGGCGTCTGCGAACCGGAGTCGCGCTCCTCGGTCGACAGGCCGGTCCAGTCATAGCCGATGCCGGGTGGCAGTTGCGCCACCAGCCGCTCCATCTCGGCCATCGCCGCGCCCGAACTGACGCCCGGCGCCGGCATGCCCAGCACTTCGACCGCCGGCAGGCCGTTGTAGCGCTCCAGCCGTGGCGAGGCGTAGATCCACTGACCGGAGGAGAAGGCCGAGAACGGCACCATCGCGCCAGCGGCATTGCGCACGAACCACTTGCCCAAATCTTCCGGCGCCATGCGGGAATCAGCCTGACCTTGCAGATAGACTTTCTTGACGCGGCCACGATCGACGAAGTCGTTGACGTAAGCACTGCCCCAGGCCGTACTCAGCACCTTGTTCACATCCGCCACCGTCAGGCCCAGCGCGATCGCCTTCTGCTGGTCGACCGTGATCTTGTACTGTGGCGTATCGTCCTGTCCATTCGGGCGCACGGCCATCAGCAGCTTGCTTTGCGCGGCCATGCCCAGCAGCTGGTTACGTGCCGCCATCAGCGCTTCATGCCCGACCCCGCCCTGATCCTGCAATTGCAGGTCAAAGCCACTGGCATTGCCCAGCTCCAGCACCGCAGGTGGCGCGAAGGCGAACACCATGGCATCCTTGATCTGGCTGAATGCCCCCATGGCACGGCCAGCAACGGCCGTCACTTTTAATGCGGGCGACTGGCGCTGCTCCCAGTCCTTCAGGCGCACGAAGGCAATCCCGGCGTTCTGGCCATTGCCGCCGAAGCTGAAGCCGGCCACGCTGAAGACCGAGGCTACGGCATCCTTCTGCTCCACCAGGAAGTGCTGCTCAACCTGCTCCAGCACTTGTAGCGTGCGTTGCTGGGTGGCGCCGGTCGGCAGCTGGATCTGGGCAAACAGCACGCCCTGATCTTCTTCCGGCAGGAACGAAGTCGGCAAGCGCATGAAGGCCAGCGCCAGCACCACCAGCAGGGCCGCATACAGCAGCAGTGAACGGCCGCCGCGATTCAGCAGCGCACCGACCCAGCCCTGATACTTGCTGCTGCCGCGTTCAAAGCTGCGGTTAAACCAGCCGAAGAAGCCCGTATCAATTGCGTGATGGCCCTTGGCGACCGGTTTCAGCAGGGTCGCGCACAGCGCTGGCGTAAACACCATCGCCACGATCACCGACAGCACCATGGCCGACACGATGGTGACCGCGAACTGACGATAAATCACGCCGGTCGAACCGCTGAAGAAGGCCATCGGCACAAACACCGCCGACAGCACCATGGCGATACCCACCAGCGCACCGCTGATCTGGCTCATCGACTTGCGCGTCGCTTCCAGTGGCGACAGGCCCTCTTCCGACATGACCCGTTCGACGTTTTCCACCACCACGATGGCGTCGTCCACCAGCAGGCCAATCGCCAGCACTACCGCGAACATGGTCAGTGTATTGATCGAATAGCCGAGCGCCGACAGGATCGCGAAGGTCCCCAGCAGCACCACCGGCACCGCCATGGTAGGGATCAGCGTGGCGCGGAAGTTTTGCAGGAACAGATACATCACCAGGAACACCAGCACCACGGCTTCCGCCAGCGTCTTCACCACTTCTTCGATCGACAGCTTGACGAAGGGCGTGGTGTCGAACGCGACGATGGACTTCATCCCGGCCGGGAACTGCTTGCTCAGCACGTCGATCTTGGCCTGCACCGCCTGCGCGGTATCGAGCGCATTGGCGCCGGTGGCCAGCTTGATGGCGACACCCGTCGCTGGCTTGCCGTTCAGGCGCGACTTGACCGTGAGGTTGTCTGCCTCCAGTGCCACGCGGGCCACATCGGCCATGGTCACCACAGAGCCGTCGGTGCCCGACTTGAGGACGATATTCTCGAACTCCTCCACCGTTTGCAGCTTGGTGCGCGCGGTGA
>JBGSBQ010000667.1:0-2598 GCA_041730475.1 Sphingomonadaceae bacterium | reverse complement strand
CGCCGGCTTTGTTGACGGCCGAACGCAGCGCGATGCGGCAGCGCACCCGCGCGCCGCCAGGCACCGGTGCCAGAAAGCGCAAGCCATCCATACCGTAGTTCAGCAATTCGCTGGCCCCCAGTTCGCCCAGCAAGGCATCCAGACAACTGGGCGCCAGCAACGACATGGTCAGGAAACCATGCGCAATGGTGCCGCCCAGCGGGCTATCGCGGCGGGCCCGTTCGGGATCGGTGTGCAGCCAGTAATGGTCGCCCGTGGCGCGGGCAAATTCATCGATGCGCGGCTGGTCGACCACGATCCAGTCCGATAGCCACAATTGTTCGCCCAAGCGGGCGCGCACGCGCGCGAGGGGATCGTCACATACTTCAGACATGGTGCAGTTCTCCGGTTCAGGGCAGCGGCGTCAGGAAGGCGCTCAGCGCCTGCAGCGACACCGCTTCATTCAGCATCGGCGCGTGGCCGATGTTAGGGACTTCGACTATCTTCATCTCAGGAGCATCGGCACGCATCGCCGCCACCTGCTCGGCTTCGATCAGGTCCGACAGGCCGCCATGCAGCAACATTGTTGGCACCTTGCGCGCCAGCCGGCGGAAGGCCCAGCGCGCGATCAGCGAACTGGTTTTGATCTTGCCCTGCTTGAGTGCCTCGGCGATGCCGGGATCGTATTGCGCGCTGATGTTGCCGTTGCCGTCTTCGGCGAAGCAGCGCCGCGCCCAGCGCAGCCAGTCATCGTCCGTGTAATGGGGGAAGGCGACGGCGTTGATCGCCTTGCAGGCAGCAGCGGCATCCTGCCACGTGTGCAGCGGCGCACCCTTGCCGACATAGCCGGCGATGCGCTGCAGGCCACGCTGCGAAATCGCCGGACCGACATCATTCAGCACGGCGGCGGCGATCAGGTGACGATGGCGCAACGCCAGCGTCATCGTGATGATGCCACCCATCGAGGTGCCGATGAAGATGGCGCGTGCGATCCCAAGGTCAGACAGCAGCTGCGCCACGTCGCGCGCATACACTGGGGGGTTGTAATGGCTGATGTCGGGATCGTAATCGGAGCGGCCACGGCCCCGGATGTCCAGTGCCAGCACGCGCCGTCCTTGTGCCGCCAGCCATGGCGCCACGTCCTCGAAATCGGCGCTGTTACGGGTCAGGCCGTGGATGCAGATGATGGGACAACGCGCCGGACCGGCCGCTGCGGCATAGTCGCGCGCCACCAGCCGCAAGCCATCATGGCTGCGCCAGGTGCGCTCAACGTAAGGGAGTTCACTTGAAATCATGGAAACCTGTACCAGGAAAATAAAACGGTGGCGGTACGGCGCCGCCGCACCGTACCGCCCATAGCTACCTTCAGCTACCTTCAGCTGCCCTTCGCTGCCTTCAGCTTAGAACTTCACCGACAGCGTCGCCTTCACCGTGCGCGGATCGCCATAGAAAGTGGTGATGGTGTTGAAGAAGCCACCAAAACCATAGCCCGCCACCTTGTAGCGCTTGTCCAGCAGATTGCGCCCGTTCAGACCCAGTTGCAGCTTGCGGTCGCTGCTGGTCCACACCAAACCTGCATCCCACAACGTATAGCCTTCCTGCGCCAGCATCAGGTTCTGCGGCACGTTGGCATCGATCGACGCCACCCCGGTCAGGCGCACCATTTCGCTCTGATAGACCTTGCCCTTGTACGAGACCGAATTGCTCAGCGACAGATTACCGCTACGGCCAAACGCAGCCAGTGGCCATTCATACGTGGCGCTGATATTGGCCGCCGTCTTCGGTGTGTTCTGGAACTCGGCGCCGCTGGCCACATTGACCAGATTCTTGCCATTCGCGACCAGCCATTCCTTGTACTCGGCGTCGATGTAGCTGAACATCGCACTCAGGCTCAGTTGATCGGTCACGCGCGCCAGTGCTTCCAGCTCCAGACCAGAGATCTTGGCCTTGCCGGCGTTGGTCAGCGTCCCGGCGAAGCCGTTCACGCTGCCGTCAGCGGCGAAGGTCGGGATCGAGCCCGGAATCTGCACGTTCTTGTAGTCGCTGTAGAACACGGCGGCGTTGGTCTGCAAACGACCGCCATTCAGGTTCGACTTCAGGCCCAGTTCCACACTGTTCACCTGTTCCGGCGCCACGCCCTCACGCTTCTGCAGCGAAGCCGGGGTATTCGGGCCGCCCGATGCGGTCAGGTCCATGCGCGGATCGAACATGCCGCCCTTGAAGCCGACCGAGTAGCTGGCATACATATTGTGCTGCGGATCGATTTTCCAGCCCAGTCCCAGTTTTGGCGTGAACTTGGTATCGGTGCGATGCAGGTCCGCCTTGCTCATGTCGGTATTTGCGGCACCACCAACGGCGGCCGGATTGCCCAGCGTTGGCGAACCGTTCAGGCCCAGATAGGTGCGCTTGTAGATCGCCGCCTGCCGTTCGTCGCTGGTATAGCGGCCACCGAGGTTGATGTTGAAGGTGTCGCTGACGTTATAGCTGGCATCGGCAAATACGGCCCAGGTCTTGCTGTCGATGTCGTCGCGGGTGTACAGCGACAGGCCGCCAGCGGCGTTATACAGCACGTCGAATTCGTTGAAGGCATTGGTCTTCATGTAGAACACGCCGGCCACG
>JBGSBQ010000666.1:0-2602 GCA_041730475.1 Sphingomonadaceae bacterium | reverse complement strand
AAATGCATGCGTGCATTTTATGAGAGATTGGCAGACCTGACCCCGGTTTTATTTTAGGACGGGGTTAGCCGAAGTGGCAGACGTAGTCCAGCGTTTCGACGGTTTCGATGTCGAAGCTGCTGTCGGCGGCGATGCTGAATTGTTGGCCAGCGCCATAGGTCTGCCAGCTGTCGCTGCCCGCCAGGCGGACTTTGCAGACGCCGCCGATCACTTCCATGATTTCCGGCGCGCCGGTGTTGAAGGTCAGCGACGACGGGAAGATCACGCCCACCGTTTTCTTGCTGCCGTCGGCGAACAGCACGGTATGCGATACGCATTTGCCGTCGAAGTAGATATTGGATTTCTTGACGAGGCTGACCTGGTCGAATTGTGTGCTCATGCTGCAGTTCCTTGATTAAACGGTAGGTGGGCACGCCAGCGTGGCCGCGCTGGTGACGCGGTTGCGGCCATTGCGCTTGGCGGCGTATAGGGCCTGGTCGGCTTGCTCGATCAATTGCTCCACACTGCACTGCGCCGTCGGTACCATGCTGGCGACGCCGATCGAGATCGTCAGGCAGGAGCGTTCGGTGGTGGCGTGTGGGTTTTCGATCGCCAGCTGTTCCAGGTGGCGGCGGCATGACTCGGCCACGATCAGTGCTCCGGTCAGTTCGGTATCCGGCAGGATAATGGCAAATTCCTCGCCGCCGTAACGCGCGGCCAGGTCGGCCGGTCGTTTTAGGTGTTCGGTTAGCACGGCCGCCACTTTCTTCAGGCATAAATCGCCCGCCGGGTGGCCGAAACTGTCATTGTAAAACTTGAAGAAGTCGACATCGCACATCATCAGCGTCAGCGGGCGTTTGTCGCGCCGGCCACGCTGCCATTCAAAGGCTAGCGTGTCATCAAAACGGCGCCGGTTGGCGATGCCGGTCAGCGCATCGAGCGCGGCCAACTTTTCCAGTTCGATGTTGGCATCGGCCAGCTTGCGCTGGCTCTCGCGCAGGAACTGGAAGGCCTGGTCGCGCTGCAGCCGGTGGATGTGCGCGGCCGAGTGATAGCGTACCCGCGCCAGCAATTCCAGCTGGTCCGGCAGCTTGACCAGATAGTCGTTGGCCCCGGTCACAAAACTGTGCGCCTTCAGTTTCGGGTCTTCGCGCGCCGACAATACGATTACCGGCACCGTGCATAGCGCCTGCTGTTCGCGATACTGCTTGATCAGGGCGAAGCCGTCGATGGTCGGCATCACCAGGTCTTGCAGGATCACCGTCGGCTGTAACTGCAGCGCCGTGGCTACCGCTTGCGTGGCGTCGGCGACGTAATGGAATTCGATGTCGGGCTGGTTGCCCAGCATGCGCCGTACCGCCTCGATGATGATCAGCTGGTCATCCACCAGCAGCACGCGTACCTTGAAATTGGTCAGCGGCGGTTCATGCTCGATCAGCAGGTCGTTGAGGTCGGACATCGGGTTCTCGGGTTGATTCAGTAGTTGCCGCCCAGCGTGCTGTGCAGCGTGGCGCCGATCTGGTGCAGCGGCAGGATTAGCTGCGCCGCATCGAGTTCGGCCGCCGCGCGCGGCATGCCATACACGGCGCTACTGGACTGGTCCTGGGCGATCGTGCTGTGGCCAGCGCGGCGCATTGCCAGCAGGCCCTCGGCGCCGTCACGGCCCATGCCGGTCAGCAGCACGCCCACCGCTTCGCCACGCCAGTGGCGCGCTACATCGTTAAAAAACACGTCGACCGAGGGCCGGTAGGCATAGTCACGCGGTGCTGCATCGTACCGCAAACGATAATGTTGATCCAGCCTTAAGTGGTCATTGCTCTTGGCCACCAGCACGGTACCAGCTTGCAGGTCGTCGCCGTCGACGATGGCGCGCACCGGCATCTCGACCTGGTCGCCCAGCCAGCGCGCAAACTGGTCGGCGAAGTTGGCGTCGATGTGCTGCACCACCACGATCGCGCAGCCACGCGGCGGGCGCCAGCCGCCGAGGATCTTGGAAATCGCCATCGGCCCACCGGTCGAAGCGCCGATGGCGAGCAGCGTGCTGGCGCGCTGCTCGCGCGCTTCGCTGGCGGCGCTGCCGTTGGACGCCCGCGGTGCCATCGACTGGTTGCCGCCGCTGTGGCGTATCAGTTTTTCGATGGTGCGGATCTTGGCCAGTAATTCGCTGTCGCCGCCCGGCTGCCCTTGCAGCACCGGCGTGGCCGTCACGTCCAGCGCACCGGCACCGAGGGCACGGAACACCTGATTAACGTTGTCCTGCGGCCGTCCGGTGACCACCAGGATGGCGCATGGACTGCGTTCCATGATCTGGCGCGTCGCTTCGATACCATCAAGCTCCGGCATGTTCAGGTCCATCAGGATCAGGTCTGGTCGATTGTCGGCGCACAGGCGCACCGCCTCCATCCCGGTGCGGGCGATCCACAGCACCTGGTGTTCGGCGGTGCTGGCGATCACGCGCCGCAGCGCTTCGGCGGCCATGGCGACATCGTTGGCGATTGCGATCTTCATTTGCGCGCATCTCCGATCAGGTCGGTCACCGCGTCGAGCAGGGTCTCGTCGTGGAAGCTGCCTTTGGTCAGGTAGTAGTCGGCGCCCGCCGACAGGCCGCGGGCGCGGTCTTCGG
>JBGSBQ010000665.1:0-2608 GCA_041730475.1 Sphingomonadaceae bacterium | reverse complement strand
CATCAGCGAACTGGCAGCCCGCTTCGACGCCGCCCTGCAGCGCGGCGACACCGTCCACCAGCGCGAACAAGCCCGCTTTGAACTGCATCTGCGCCATGACCCGCGTGCCGCACTGGCTCTGGCGCGCCAGAACTGGGCAGTGCAAAAGGAACCGGCTGACGTCCGCATCTTCCTCGAAGCCGCGCTCGGCGCGCACGACCAGAGAGCGGCCAAGCCAGTACTGGAATGGCTGGCCAGCCATCATATGGAAGATCTGCGCACGGCGCGACTGGCGCAGCAACTCAAAGGAGGCAACTGATGCGCCGCCTGCTGCAGCGCATCCGGCATCGGCTGCTGCGCGCCGCTGCCCTGTGCGCGGCCTTGTTGGCCGTGCTGGCACCGGCCCATGCGCACAAACCGAGCGACAGCTATCTGAACCTGAACCTGAGCCCCGCCGGCGCGGCCCACACCTACACCGGTCAATGGGATATCGCACTGCGCGACCTCGATTTCGCTCTCGGCCTCGACGCCGATGGCGATGGCCAGCTGACCTGGGACGAAGTGCGCCAGCAGCACGGCGCCATCGCCGCCTATGCGCTGGAACGGCTCGCGCTCGCGGTGCCGGCCGGAGCTTGCCGCCTGACGCCAGGTGAGCAGCTGATCGACCAGCATACCGACGGTGCCTACACCGTACTGCGCTTCAGCGCCTACTGCCCCGGCCAGAGCGATACCTTGCATCTCACCTACCGCCTGTTCGCCGACCTCGATCCGCAACACAAAGGGCTGCTGCGCCTGAGCCACGGCGCACAGACCAGTACCGCCATCTTCGATCCGCAGCATGCGCGCCAGACCCTGTCGCTGGCGGCGCCGAACCGGCTGGCGCAGTTTGCCGACTACGTGCGCGACGGCATCTGGCACATCTGGATCGGCTACGATCACATCCTGTTCCTGCTGTCGCTGCTGCTGCCCGCCGTCCTGCTGGGCGCGCGCGGTACGCCCAGCGCCAGCCTGAAAGTGTCCGCGCTCGATGTGCTGAAGGTGGTCACCGCCTTCACGCTGGCGCATACACTCACGCTGACGCTGGCCAGCCTGTCACTGGTCGCGCTGCCCTCGCGCTGGGTCGAATCGGCGATTGCGGCGTCGGTGATACTGGCGGCGTCGAACAATATCTGGCCACTGTTCGGTGGCCGACGGCCGCTGGCGGCCTTCGCCTTTGGCCTGATCCACGGCTTCGGCTTCGCCAGCGTGCTGATTGATCTGGGTCTGCCACGGGACGCCCTGGCACTCAGCCTGCTTGGTTTCAATCTGGGCGTGGAAATTGGCCAGTTATGCATCGTCGCCGTCTTCCTGCCACTGGCCTACAGCCTGCGCCAGACCCGCTTCTACCGGCATCTGACGCGCTACGGCTCGGCGCTGATCGCGCTGCTGGCCATGGTGTGGCTGGTGGAACGCGCGTTTGACCTGAAACTACTGGGCTTCTGAAACGGCATGGCAATCCAGCGCCCACGCGACATGCTCGCGCACCAGCGCCGAGGGATGCTCACGCCGCGCCAGCAGCGCAGCGACGATAACGCCATCGCCACGCGCCCCGGCCGCCGCCGCATTGCCCAGCCCGACGGCCAGATTGCGCAGCCAGCGTTCATGCCCGATGCGACGGATCGCACTGCCCTCCAGCTTGCGATTGAACTCGTCCTCGCTCCAGCCGAATAGCTCCACCAGCGAGGCGCTGCCGAGGCCATGGCGCTCGTCAAAATCGGGCAACACGGCGCGCTGCGCGTACTTGTTCCACGGGCAGCTGGTCTGGCAATCATCACAGCCGTAGATGCGGTTGCCGATCAGCGGCCGCAGTTCCAGCGGAATCGCGTTTTTCAGTTCGATGGTCAGGTATGAAATGCAGCGCCGTGCATCGAGCTGGCCGGGGCCGAGGATGGCCTGGGTCGGACAAGCGCTGATGCAGGCACTGCAACTGCCGCAATGGGCGGCGCCCGGCGCATCGACCGGCAGCGGCAGGTCGACCAGCATCTCGCCCATGAAGAACATGGAACCGGCCGTGCGACTGAGCAGCAGGGTATGCTTGCCACGCCAGCCCAGCCCCGCCTTTTCCGCCAGCGGCAGCTCCATTACCGGCGCCGAATCAGTGAACACGCGGTAGCCAAAAGGGCCGATCTGGGCCTGCACCTTGTCAGCCAGCTGCTGCAAGCGGGCCCGTAGCACCTTGTGATAATCACGGCCGCGCGCGTACACCGACACCACCGCCGCGCCGGGATCGACCAGCCGCGCCGTTTCCTGCGCGCGCCAGTCATCGCCATGGGCGGCTGGCAGATAGTTCATGCGAGCGGTGATCACGCGCACCGTGCCCGGCACCAGCTCGTCCGGACGGGCGCGCTTCATGCCATGTGCCGCCATATAGTCCATCTCGCCGTGCATGCCGGCATCCAGCCAGGCTTGCAGCCCCGCTTCGGTGTGGCGCAAATCGGTGTCGGTAATGCGCAGCTCGGCAAAGCCCAGCTCTACGCCCCAGCGCTTGATGCTGGCGGCCAGATCGGCTAAATTGGTTTCAGACAGGGACATCAGGTGTGAATGCCGTTAAGTTAAAGTGCCATAGCGTACGCTTGAACCCCAAGACAAG
>JBGSBQ010000664.1:0-2615 GCA_041730475.1 Sphingomonadaceae bacterium | reverse complement strand
ACCTGCGCTGCCTGCCGAGCAAGGGCGGGCTGGCCGAGCTGCGACAACTGAACCGTCCTGCCATTCTGACCATGCATGACGATCCGGCCGTGCCGGCCTATGTGTTGCTGGTGGCGCTAGATGAGCGCAAGGCCACGCTGCGCATCGGCGGTCGCCAGCAGGAACTCAGCGTGGACGCGCTGGCGGCACGCTTTGAGGGAGAATTTACGACGCTGTGGCGGGCGCCACGCAGCTGGCGTGACGAAGTGCACGCCGGGGACCGCGGGCCTGATGTGGACTGGCTGGCCCGTCGTCTGGCGCAGCTGTATGGCTTGAAGAAACCGCAGGACAACCAGCCGCTGGATGAGGCCTTGCTGCGGCGCCTGAAAGAGTTCCAGGGGGCACAGCAGTTGAAGGCGGATGGTGTCGCCGGTCCGAAAACATTTATCCGGCTGAGCCAGCTAGGTGGCACGCAGGAACCGCGTTTGCTGGCAGGGAAATAATATGTCGTATATTTTGGAAGCCTTGAAGAAGGCGCAGGCTGAACGGCAACTGGGCGCGACGCCGACTATCCACGCTCCGGTGTTGCAGGCGGCAGCCAGCCAGCCGGCGCCAGCGGGCATGAAGAAATCCCTGCTGTTCGGCGGGCTGGTCGCGCTGGTGCTGGTCGGCGGCGGCTTGCTATTGATGTGGGACAAGGCGCCCATGCCTGCTGCGCCGTCCGCGCCACCGGCGCCAGTCACCGTGGCCGCCTCGGCGCCGACGCCGGTTCAGCCGTATGCGGTCGCGCCGTCTGCGCTGCCGGTAGCACAGTCGGCTGTGGCCCACGTGTCGGCAGCGCCGGCGGCGCCGGCGATTGCCTTCGTCGCGCCGCCGCCGGCAGCTGCGGCGGCTGCCAACGCGCCGTCGCCGCAGGCCTCGGCTGCTGCCAATGTGCTGCCGCCGCAGGCCGCCCGGGACCGCGCCCCGGCTGCGGCCGCCTCGACCCCGACACCCGCAGCAGTCGACGAGGTCAGTCAGACGCTGCGCGACTTACCGGAACCGATACAGCGCGCCCTGCCACCGATTACAGTGGGCGGCTACATTTATTCGAAGAATCCGGCCGATCGGCTGCTGTTGATCGACAAGGTGCTACGCCATGAAGGCGAAGAGGTGGCGCCCGGTTTGTTGCTGGAAAAATTGCAGCCCAAGGCGGCCATCTTCAATTACAAAGGCTATCGCTACCGCGTACCGTATTAACTTGTCGGTATGTCATCAAGCTGTCATGTGTAAATGATATTTTTCCTGCATCGTCAACAATGCCAGGAAAATACCATGAAGCATGTCAAATTACTGCCCCTGCTGATCGCTGCCGCCTTCGTGCTGCCGCGTGCCCATGCCGTAGAGCTGATCGCCATCGGCACGCTGAGCGGCCTTGGTAACGACTTGTCCAGCGCCACCGCTGGCGCACTGGAAAATGGCGCGCCCGGCAACCTGCTGGGTGGTCTGGGTTCGGGCCTGTCTTACGCTGGCGGCAATACCTTCATCGCCACCCCGGATCGCGGCCCGAACGCCAGTGCCTACAACGCGCTGGTCGACAATACCACCTCCTATATCAACCGGTTCCAGACGCTGAACCTGACGCTGACGGCCAACACCAGCGGCAGTGGCCTGGCTTACAACCTGACCCCGGTACTCAGCGCCACCACGCTGATGTCGAGCAGCACGCCGCTGGTGTATGGTAGCGGCGCGCTGGGTACGGGCGGCGGCAAGACGCTGGGGAGCGGCGTGCCTGCGCTGAACGATGCCAGCCACTATTATTTCACCGGCCGTTCCGACAACTTCGACGCCAGCAAGACCAGCACCAACCCGAACAACGGCCGCTTCGATCCGGAAGGCGTGCGCGTGTCCAAGGATGGCAAGAGCGTGTTCGTCTCGGATGAATATGGTCCGTACATTTACCAGTTCGACCGTGCCACCGGCCAGCGCATCAACAGCTTCGCCCTGCCGGATAAGCTGGCAGTCAGCGCTCTGAGCGCCAGCGGCGATGCCGAGATCGCGGGCAACACCAGCGGCCGCATCGCCAACAAGGGTATGGAAGGGCTGGCCATTTCGCCGGACGGCAAGACCCTGATCGGCATCATGCAGGCCAACCTGGCGCAGGACGCCAAGGGTACGGTACGCATCGTGACCGTCGATATTGCCACCAAAGCGACCCATGAATACGCCTATCAGCTGACCACCGGTAGCGGCGTCAGCGAAATCGTGGCGCTGAACGATCACCAGTTCATCGTCGATGAGCGTGACGGCAATGGCCTGGGGGACGGTAGCAAGGCCAAGGTCAAGCAATTGTTCATGATCGACCTGAACGGCGCCACCGACATCAGTGGCCTGACCAAGGTCAACAGCAGCACACCGTCGGTCAGCAAGTCGCTGTTCCTCGATCTGGTGCCGATGCTGACGGCGCATGGTTACACGGCAGCGCAGATTCCGGCCAAGATCGAAGGCCTGGCCTTTGGCGAAGACGTGCTCAAGGATGGCGTCGTGACCCATACGCTGTACGTGGCCAATGACAATGACTTCAGCCAGTCTACCGCCGGCGATAACACGTTCTTCGTGGTCGGCATCGGTTACGCCGAACACGAAGAACTTGTTAT
>JBGSBQ010000663.1:0-2618 GCA_041730475.1 Sphingomonadaceae bacterium | reverse complement strand
GCGGGGCGCCGCGCTGCGCCTCGACGACCCGGATGGTGCCGTCGGCCGGGGCGAAGAAGGTCTTGTCGTGCGAGCCGTACTCCTCGGCCTGCTGGGCCATGAGCCCGACGTTGGGCACGCTGCCCATGGTGGCCGGGTTGAACGCGCCGTTCTTCCGGCAGTCGTCCATGATCTCCCGGTACATGGTGGCGTAGCAGCGGTCGGGGATCATCGCCTTGGTGGCGGCGAGCTTGCCGTCCGGGCCCCACATCGAGCCGGACTCGCGGACCACCACCGGCATCGAGGCGTCGACGATGATGTCGTTCGGCGAATGGAAGTTGGTGATACCCTTGGCCGAATCGACCATCGCCAGTTCCGGACGGTGTTCGTGGCAGGCGTGCAGGTCTTTCATGACTTCTTCGCGCTGCGACGCTGGCAGTTTTTCCAGCTTGTCATACAGGTTGACCATGCCGTTGTTGACGTTCACGCCCAGTTCGTCGAACAGTTTGGCGTGCTTGGTGAACGCTTCCTTGTAGAAGATGCGCACGCAGTGACCGAACACGATCGGGTGCGATACCTTCATCATGGTGGCTTTCACGTGCAGCGAGAACATGACGCCGGTCTTGCGCGCATCTTCCAGTTCTTTCTCGTAGAACTCCAGCAGCGCTTTCTTGCTCATGAACATGGAGTCGATGATTTCGCCGGCCAGCAGCGAGACCTTCGGCTTCAGCACGATGGTTTTGCCGGAGTTGGTGATCAGTTCCATTTTGACGTCGCGGGCCTGCTCGACCGTCATCGATTTTTCGCCGTGGTAGAAGTCACCGTGGTGCATATGCGACACGTGGGTGCGCGAGGCCTGGCTCCACTCGCCCATCGAATGCGGGTTCTTGCGGGCGAACTCTTTGACAGCCTTCGGGGCGCGGCGGTCGGAATTGCCTTCGCGCAGGACCGGATTGACCGAGCTGCCGATGCATTTGCCGTAACGGGCCTTCAGGGCCTTGTCCTCGTCGGTCTTCGGATCTTCCGGATAGTCAGGCAGCTGGTAGCCGCGGCTTTGCAGCTCGCGCACGCAGGCCATCAGTTGCGACACGGAGGCGCTGATGTTCGGCAGTTTGATGATGTTGGTGTCGGGCAGCTGGGTCAGGGCGCCCAGTTCGGCCAGGATATTCGGCACTTTTTGCGCGTCGGTCAGGAATTCCGGGAACTCCGCGAGCACGCGAGCAGCCACCGATATATCACTGGAGACCACATCCACGCCAGCTGGCGCGGTGAATTTTTTGATGATAGGCAGCAGGGAATAGGTCGCCAGCAGCGGTGCCTCGTCCGTAAGCGTGTAGATGATTTTCGATTTTTGTGATGCCATGTTCATTCCCTCGTATGCGTGCAGTACCGGCTGGTCCGGCCGACACCGTTCCAGGCACTTGGTGATCAACCTTGACCTGGGGGCGGAAAGCTGAAGTGGTACTCTACTTCAACCAAATCGCTTATTTTAAACCTTAAGCTGCCGTTTGCGTAAGCTTGCCGTATAGGCTGGTGGAAAAAGTCGGCCATGTAAAATACGCAAGCCGGGGCCGCGCGCGCCCCTTACCCCGTGGAGATCGTCATGTTTGCTCGCCGTCCGTTCGTCGTCCTGAGCCTGTCCCTATGCTTGAGCCTGGCCGCCGCCAGCGCCCAGGCCAGAGGGCCGCGCCAGCAGCAGAGCGGCCAGCCGGGCGTGTTTGCTTTCTAAGCGCTGGCGCTCAGCTTGGCGCCGAATTTATGCGCCTCGCATGACGACCCGCACCAATGCGCCCCCGGCCGCCAGTACGGATTCCTGGTGCATGGCCTGTGGCCGCAGTATGACAAGGGCTATCCGCAAAGCTGTTCGAGCGAACCACTGACGCCTGCCTTGCAAGCCAAATATGCGCCGGTGTACGCCGCGCCCGGTCTGATCAAGCATGAATGGGCCAAGCATGGCACCTGCTCCGGGCTGGCGCCGGCCGACTATTTTGAGCTGACCGCCAAGCTGCAGCGCGCGCTGGCAATCCCGCCCGCCTACCAGCGTCCGGCCACGCCGCTGCGGCAGAGCTATGCTCAGTTCGGACTGGCGTTTCAGACCGCCAATCCGGGCTTGCCGACCGACAGCGTGCTGCCGTTCTGCAGTGATGGCGGCCGCTTCCTACGCGAAGCGCGGGCCTGTTTTGGCAAGAGCGGGCGGGCCCAGCAGTGCAGCGCGGCCGAGCTGAAAGCGTCACGCAAGAGCTGCGGGCAAGACAGTTTCCTGCTGCAGAACGTGCGCTAGCTAGCGCTGGCTCCATTCATACCAGCCACCATCAAACACGCTGATGCGCTCCCAGCCCATCAGCCACGCATAGAAAAACGCCAGCGAGGCGCGCCAGCCGGTGCCGCAATAAAACGCCACCTGCTGCTGTGGCAGGATGCCGCTGTCGCGCCAGAATCCGGCAATCACGGCTGGCGCCAGCATGCAGCCGCTGGCGTCATGGTAGGCACTCATGCTGTTGACATCGCCGTCCGCACCGGCCCGGCCCCAGCGCGCGCCGGGGATCTCGCCGCGGGCCGCGATATAGCTGTAGCCCGAGGTCTGGCCGCTGAATTCGGCCCAGCTGCGGATGCTGGCCAGCGTGCCGTCGGGCTGCTGC
>JBGSBQ010000662.1:0-2626 GCA_041730475.1 Sphingomonadaceae bacterium | reverse complement strand
CACCGCACCCGGCGCCACCGTACCCAGCGGTTCGCGTTCGCCATCCAGCACGCGTCGCTCGACCCCGTTGCGCTTGAAATTATGCAGGTAGCTGATACTGCTGAACAACACCAGCGGATCGCTGGGGAACAGCCACGTCAGGCTGGGCTGCACGGCGTAAAAGCCTGAACCGGTCGGCAATTCCAAGGGTAGCCCGGTGCCGGTGGCGCCCTGCCCCACGCAGCGCCTGCTGCAATCGGTGATGACGTCAAACGGATCGGTACCGGTCCGGGTTTTCAGGCGCACGGCGCCAATATAGTAGGCGCGCTCCGGTCCGCCCTCATTCAGCTGGTGCCGCAGCGCCAGTTCGGCATCGCCGACGCTCTTGCCACTGGTCTCGAACACGCGGTCGGTGGCGCTGCCCGTAAACAGCTCGCGGCTGACGGTGGAATCACTGCGGTACACATACGGCAGCTTGAACTCCAGCTCGGTGCGCCGGCTCAGGCCGTAGCGTGCCGTCAATGCCGCCGTGCTGGTGTTACGTTTGATTTCGCGCACATCGATCAGGCCTATCAGCAGGGCCGGAATGATGGTGTAGCCCACCAGCGCCACCCGGTTGCTGGACGAATAACCAAACTGGTAGGACGGCTCCAGCACCACTTTGCCCTTGGCGGTCAGCACGCCGGGCTGTTCGAAGATGGGCGCCACTTCCGGCGCGCGCCCATCGCTGGCGGGTGCACTGCCAACCGGCCCCGCCTTGCTGCCCTGTTGCGCCTGTGCCGTCGCCACGGCGCCGCACAGCAGCACCAGCAGACCCATTGTCCCGAAATCACGGTTGCGCATCGTCACTCCCCTCCATGGTTGGCCAGGCTGGCACGCCAGCCCCATGGCGGGCGCGCCTAGTTCGGTCCGACGGCGCGGTTCAAGGCATCGCGCAAGCTGCTGGCGAAGTTGAGATCCTTGAGCAAGGACAGGCTGTTGACGGTGGTGCTGATGGTGGTCTGGCTGCGGATCAGCTGGTCGTTCACGCTGTTCTGGATCAGCAAGGTGCCCAGTCCCGGCAACAAGCCGTCCTGCTGGTACACATTGCCCGCGCCGTTCTGCACCAGCGTCACCGTCGCCACCGCCTCGCTGGCCAATTGCAGGTCGGCCGCACTTGCTTGCGCCACGTCGGACATTGAAAAGTTACTGGAAGCAACGACGGCGCCATTGATCGAAACCAACCTTTCGATACCCAGCGATACCAACAGGCCGTTGGCTGTCGCAAATCCGCCACGCGTCTGCGCCAGTTCGCTGTCCGGCACGGGCGGCGCCGCTTCAAAGGGATCGGCACTGGCCAGCGTCGGCACGGCCAGGCACAGGGCAAACAGGACGGATTTCATGGGGCTTACCTCAAAAGTTACCGCTGCCCAGTTTGAACAGCGTGATATCGGCCAGGCTGGCGCGGCTGATCGCATCGCCCAGCACGGCGCGCGGCGCGACCCGCCACTCATCCGGCTGATTGAATTGCACCGGCCCCGGCCAGCCATGGATCACGAACAACAAATGGCCGACCCAGCTGGCCTCGAATGCGCTGCGGCTGAGGGCGCGGGTGCCGCCGGCCGGATCGCCCAGCAGTACGCGCTCGCGCTCCAGTCCTTTGACCACAACGAAATGGTGATATCCGTTTTCGTTGATGACGACGATAGCTGGAACATGCGCCTCGTCCAGCTTGTGCAAGGGCAGCTGATAACCATCGGCGATGAAGCCGAGTTCGGCCAGATAGCGCTTCATGTCCAGCAGCGAAAAGCCTTCGCGCCGGATACGCGCCTGATCACCGCCAGCGTACATGCCGCTGAATGCCTGCTGCTCGCTAGTCGGGCGCTGGTAGTGATAGGTCAGCAAAGTGGCCACGGCCGCCGAACCGCAGCTGAAGTCATACTGCTGGCGCACCGTGCTGCGAAAGCGTGCCGCCTTCAGGCTGGTGACCGGCAAGTTATAACTGCTGGCGCTACTGACGAGAACATCGGCCGCCGCCGCGCTATCCGTCAGCGTCAGCGTCAGCGCCAGCCCCGGCCCCAGCAACGAGGCCACCCCAACCCGCCAGTACCCAGGGCGCATGGCGGACCTCATTGCAGTTGCACGTTGATGATGGTGGCGTTCTGGATCAGCACGTTCGCCCCCGAATTCTGTATCGCCACCGGCAATCCGGACGCATTGCTGAACGAGCCGTTGCTAATGATGTTCATGCCGCTGGCGACATTGATGGCGGTGTTATTGGCCACGGTGCCACTGAGGCTCATATCATTGCTGACCGTGTCCGCGCCCGCCCGCAGGCGCGCCAGCTGCTCTGTGGCCAGCGGCGTGGCGTCGAACGGATCGCGTACCGACGGCGCCACCACGGCAGGCTTGGCCTGCCCGGCAGGACCATCCGCCGCCAGTGCCGGTGCCACAAGTGCCAGTGCGATCAGGCTGCAGCCGGCCTTAAAAATAGTTTGCATATTCCCTCCCTCAGATCGGTGGGCCAGCGTGCTGGCGGGGGCGCTGGTTCACAGTCCCCCCCCCATGCTGGCCCGGTCTTGCGCGGCAGCTTAGCGGCTGCGCTTACTTACCAACAGTCAGGTTGGACTGCACGTTCACGCTTTGCTGCACCAGAGCCGAGATCCCC
>JBGSBQ010000661.1:0-2626 GCA_041730475.1 Sphingomonadaceae bacterium | reverse complement strand
CGCACCATGGCTGACATGGCCGCGACCATCGGCGATTTTGACATCCTGGTGAACAACGCCGCCAATGACCAGCGTCACAAGACCGAAGAAGTGACGCTGGACTACTGGAACGAGCGCGTCGCGATCAACCAGCGCCCGATGTTTTTCACCTGTCAGGCCGTGTTTGAAGGCATGAAGCGGCGCGGCGGCGGTTCCATCATCAACGTCAGCTCGATCTCGTGGCATGTCAAGAACGCCGGTTATCCGGTGTATGCGACTTCGAAGGCGGCGGTGCTGGGCCTGACCCGTGGCCTGGCCCGCGAATACGGCGCACACAACATCCGCGTCAACACCGTGACGCCGGGCTGGGTCATGACGCAACGCCAGATCGAACTGTGGGTCGATGACGCGGCCGAAGTCGAGATCAAAGAGAAGCAGTGCCTGCCGACCAAGCTGATGCCGCAGCATATCGCCTCGATGATTCTGTTCCTCGCCTCCGACGACGGCGCCATGTGCACCGCGCAGGAATTCATCGTGGACGCCGGCTGGGTCTAAACCCCGCTCACCGCAGCATTGCTTTGAATTGCAGCACCCGCGCCGAGGCGCGGGTGCTTCCGCACACCCCAAACAATGGTAACGACATGGTGAAATCCCTGATGGCGACTGCCGTGCTGCTGACGCTTTCCGTCGCACACGCCGCAGCCCCCGTATCAAAAGTCCTGTATAGCCCTGACCATCACATCAGCGTCACGCTGCGCACCACGGCTGCTGGCGCCTTGAGTTATGCCGTTGCCCGCGACGGCAAGCCGGTGCTGCTGAATTCCGAGCTTGGCCTGCAACTGGAAGGCGCTGATCTGGCCAGTGGCCTGACGCTGGTCGCTACCTCGCGCCCGCAGGCGATCACTGACCGCTACCAGCTGGCCGTCGGCAAGAAGCGCGATATCACTTACCGCGCCACCGAGCAAACCTTCACGCTGCAAAACGGTCAGCGCCAGAAAATGGACGTGGTGTTCCGCGTGTCGAACGACGGCGTGGCGTTCCGCTACATCGTCGCCGAGCCTGCGCTGCCGGTCAAGAAGCTGAATCAGGAGCGCAGCAGCTTCGCGCTGCCGCGCGGCGCCAAGGCGTGGCTGCAACCGATGGCAGTCGCCCAAACCGGCTGGAGTAACGTTAATCCTTCGTACGAAGAGCACTACCAGATGGAGATCCCTGCTGGAACAGCATCGCCATCACCGGCCGGCTGGGTGTTCCCGGCGCTGTTCAAGAGCGGCGACAACTGGCTCGCCATTTCCGAAGCCGGCATGGACGGCAGCTTCCAGGCATCCCGACTGGCCGCTAGCTCGCCGGGAGGTAAATACAGCATCGGCAACCCGATGGCCGCCGAAGTCACCACCGGCGGCACACTGATGGCTGCCACCAGCGGCACCATGATGACGCCGTGGCGTTTGATGGCTGTGGGCCCGTTGGCTACTGTAATGGCGTCCACGCTGGGCACCGATCTGGCCGCGCCAGCCATCGCGTTTGACCAGAAGCTGGTGCAGCCGGGCCATGCTTCGTGGAGCTGGGCGCTGCTGAAGGATGACGCCACCGTGTACGACGTGCAAAAGCGCTTCATCGACTATGCCGCCGACATGCACTGGGATTACACGCTGATCGACGCCGACTGGGATCGCAAGATCGGGTACGAGAAGGTGAAGGAACTGGTTGACTACGCCGCCAGCAAAAACGTCGGTATTCTGCTGTGGTACAACTCGTCCGGCGACTGGAACAAGACCGAGTACACGCCCAAGAGCCAGCTGCTGACCCATGGCCAGCGCGCCGCCGAGTTCAAGCGCCTGCGTGAGCTGGGCGTGAAGGGTGTAAAGATCGACTTCTTCGGCGGCGATGGCCAGTCGATGATCGCCTATTACGTCGACATCCTGCGCGATGCCGCTGATGCTGGCCTGTTGGTCAACTTCCACGGTGCCACGCTACCGCGCGGCTGGACCCGCACCTGGCCCAACCTGATGTCGATGGAAGCGGTGCGCGGGCTGGAGTTCACGACCTTCGAGCAGCTTGACGAGGACAAGGTGGTGACCCACGCGGCCATGCTGCCGTTCACCCGTAACCTGTTCGACCCGATGGATTTCACGCCGATGGTGTTTGGCGATATCCCGAATATCCGCCGCAGCACCAGCAACGGCTTCGAACTGGCCGAGTCGGTGCTGTTCCTGTCCGGGATCCAGCATTTCGCTGAGACCCCGGAAGGCATGGCCACGGTACCGGCCTATGTCAAACAGTTCCTCCACACGCTGCCGCGCAGCTGGGACGATAGTCGCCTGCTGGACGGCTATCCCGGCAAGTATGTCGCCATCGCCCGCAAGGCCGGCGACGCCTGGTACGTAGCCGGTATCAACGCCACCAATACCGACAAGGTGGTGCAGCTCGACCTGTCTTTCGCCCGCGGCAAGCACGGCGTGATCATTAACGATGGCGTGGCTGAGCGCAGTTTCACTCAGGCCGAACTGGCCGCAAACCATCAAGTCGCAGTGACGATCAAGCCGCATGGAGGCTTTGTCGCCACGTTCAAATAAGTTCTGCCTAAAAAACCAACACGGAGACCAGACATGAAACCAGTAAAACTCGGCGTACTTGCACTGTGCATGGC
>JBGSBQ010000660.1:0-2628 GCA_041730475.1 Sphingomonadaceae bacterium | reverse complement strand
CCACCAGCTCGGTATCTTCGGCATTGATCGCGTGCTCCTGGCAGAACTGCGCCGCATCGACGGTGCCCAGCTTGGAGTTGTCGCCGCCGCGGCCCTTGGCGATGTCATGGAACAGGGCGCCCAGATACAGCAGCCATGGATGGCGGAAGTTGGCCATCAGCTGGCTGCAGAACGGATATTCGTGCGCGTGCTCGGTCATCGTGAAGCGGCGCATATTGCGCACCACCATCAGGATGTGCTGGTCCACCGTGTAGACGTGGAACAGGTCGTGCTGCATCTGGCCGACGATCTTGCGGAAGTTGGGCAGGTAGCGGCCCAGTACCGACAGGTCGTTCATGCGGCGCAGCGCGTGGATGATGAAGACCGGTGCTTGCAGGATGCGCAGGAACAGGGAGCGGTTGACCGGGTCGGCGCGGAACGCGGCATCGATCTTGAAACGCTCGTGCCACAGCGCGCGGGTGGCGCGCGCCGTCATGCCCTTCAGGGCCGGGCGCTCGGTCATCAGGACGAAGATTTCCAGCATTGCCGACGGGTTCTTTTCAAACGTGTCGTCGGCGCTGATGTCGATCAGGCCATTCAGTTCGTTGAAGCGCGGGTTGATCACGACCGCCACGCCGGACTGCGGGAACAGCCGTTCCTCAATGTTTTGCAGCAGGATGGTGTTCAGCTGGGTGACGGTCTTGGCGGCCCAGTAGTAGCGCTGCATCAGGTATTCGCTGGCGCGCCGCATATTGACGCCGCTGCCGGTGGCCTGCAGGCCGAGTGATTCGGCAATCGCGGTCTGGACGTCGAACACCAGCCGGTCTTCGCGGCGGCCAGCGTGCAGGTGCAGACGCACCCGGATATCCTTGAAGGCGCGTTCCTTTTCCATCAGCTGCTTGGCTTCGGTCTGGGTGATCAGACCGGAGGTGGCCAGCGTGCGCCACGAGGAGGCCAGTCCGGCGGCCTTGACCATCCACAGGATCACCTGCAGGTCGCGCAGGCCGCCCGGGCTTTCCTTGCAGTTCGGCTCCAGACTGAAGGCCGTGTCTTCATACTTGGCATGGCGCAGCTTCATTTCCAGCACTTTGGCGTGGAAGAAGGCTTGCGGGTCCATCGCCGCTGCATAGCGCTGCTGCAACTGGTCGAACAGTGCGTGGTCGCCGCAGATGATGCGCGCTTCCAGCAGGCTGGTTTGCACCGTGATGTCGGCCGCCGATTCGCTCAGGCACTCGTCCACGGTGCGGATGCTGTGGCCGATTTCCAATCCCAGATCCCACAGCAGCTGCACCAGTTGTTCCAGTTTGGCGCGGGTGCTGTCGTCCGGCGCCTGCTCCAGCAGGATCAGCAGGTCGACGTCGGAATAGGGGAATAGTTCGCCACGGCCGTAGCCGCCCACGCCCACCAGCGCCGTATTCGGCGGCAGGCTGGCTTCCTGCCAGGCCGTGGTCAGGACTGCGTCCACGCTCTGGCGCAGGCTGCGCAGCAGCTTCTCCGGCATACCGTCCGCGTGGAAGCCGGCGATCACCACCTGACGGTCGGCTTTCAGCTGGCGTTTCAGTTGTTCGCGCAGTTCCTTCTTCATCGCGGCCGCGGGCATGGGGTCAGGCTGCTGCGCTAGCGGCGTCGGTGATGAAAGCCGGCGGCGGCGGACTACCAGCGGACAGCGTCAGCACCTCGTAGCCGGTGTCAGTCACCAGAATCGTGTGTTCCCACTGCGCGGACAGGCTGCGGTCCTTGGTTTTGATGGTCCAGCCGTCGCCCATTTCGCGGATTTCGCGCTTACCGGCGTTGATCATCGGCTCGATCGTGAAGATCATGCCGGCTTTCAGTTCGTCCAGCGTGCCAGGACGGCCGTAGTGCAGCACTTGCGGCTCTTCGTGGAAGATCTTGCCGATGCCGTGGCCGCAGAATTCGCGCACCACGCTGTAGCCGGCTTTTTCGGCATGCTGCTGGATCACATGGCCGATATCGCCCAGATGCGCGCCCGGCTTGACCTTGGCGATACCCAGCCACATGCATTCATAAGTGATGTCGCCCAGGCGCTTGGCCATGATCGACGGCTCGCCGAGATAGAACATGCGACTGGTGTCGCCGTGGTAACCATTCTTGATGACGGTGATGTCGAGGTTGACCATGTCGCCGCTCTTCAAGACCCTATCGCCAGGAATGCCATGACAAATCACGTCGTTGACCGAAGTGCAGATCGCTTTTGGATAAGGCGTGTAGCCGGGTGGGCAATAATTCAGCGGTGCAGGAATCGAATCTTGCACATTTAGCATGTATTCGTGGCACAGCCGATCAAGCTCACCTGTCATCACGCCGACCCTGACGAAGGGAGTGATGTAATCGAGTACTTCCGAGGCAAGCCGGCCGGCGATGCGCATGCCGGCGATGTCCTCGGCGGTTTTGATGGAGATAGAAGTCATGGATTTGAAAAATTCGTGGACAATTCGTGTGAAAAATTTTGATATTTGCAGAAAGTAGCCCAGAATTATTGGTCTCTTAGCCCGGATTCATTCGGTTAATGATTAGAGCCTGTAAACGCTTCTGTGTAAATAAATGCCACTGCATTATCAATGATCGTACTTTTGAATACGTACTTCGGATTGAATCATAAAGCGATTTAAGATCATGCGCCAATTTTAG
>JBGSBQ010000659.1:0-2631 GCA_041730475.1 Sphingomonadaceae bacterium | reverse complement strand
CCACGCCCCAGTCGCTGGCCAGCAGTTCGGCCGCGGCGATCGATTCGCGCAGGATGGTGCCGCTGCCGATCAGCTGGACGCGCAGCTCGGCGGCCTGGTCGCCTTCGGACAGCAGGTACATGCCTTTCAGGATGCCCTCTTCCTGGCCAGCCTTCAGGCCTGGGTGAGCATAGTTCTCGTTCATGATGGTGATGTAGTAGAACACATCTTCCTGGTTGGTCACCATGCGACGCAGACCGTCCTGGATGATGACTGCCACTTCATGCGAGAAGGTCGGGTCATACGGTACGCAGTTCGGGATCGCGGCAGCGAACAGGTGGCTGTGGCCATCTTCGTGCTGCAGACCTTCGCCGTTCAGCGTGGTACGGCCAGCGGTGCCGCCCATCATGAAGCCACGGGCACGCATGTCGCCAGCAGCCCAGGCCAGATCGCCGATACGCTGCATGCCGAACATCGAGTAGTAGGTGAAGAACGGAATCATCACGCGGTTGTTGGTCGAGTACGAGGTCGCCGCAGCGATCCACGAGCTCATGCCGCCGGCTTCGTTGATACCCTCTTGCAGGATCTGGCCAGCCTTGTCTTCGCGGTAGTACATCACCTGGTCCTTGTCGACCGGCTCATACAACTGACCCTGCTGGTTGAAGATACCGATCTGACGGAACAGACCTTCCATACCGAAGGTACGCGACTCATCGACCAGAATCGGCACCACGCGCTGACCCAGACTCTGGTCCTTCAGCAGTGCGGTGATGATGCGGACGAAAGCCTGGGTGGTCGAGATTTCACGGCCTTCCGGGGTCGCTTCCAGCACGTTCTGGAAGCTCGACAGCGGTGGCACCACCAGGGTTTCGTCAGCCTTCATGCGGCGTGCAGGCAGGTAGCCGCCCAGCGCAGCGCGGCGCTCGTGCAGGTACTTGATTTCCGGCGCATCGTCGGCTGGCTTGTAGAACGGGATCTCGGCCAGCTTGTCGTCCGGGATCGGGATCGAGTAGCGGTCGCGCATTTCGCGCACGGCTTCGTCGCTCAGTTTTTTGGTCTGGTGCGCAGTGTTGCGCGCCTCGCCATGCTTGCCCATGCCGAAGCCCTTGACGGTCTTCACCAGCAGCACGGTCGGCTGGCCTTTGTGTTCCTGTGCGACCTTGAAGGCAGCGTAAATCTTGTGTGGATCGTGACCGCCACGGGTCAGGCGCCAGATGTCATCGTCGGTCATGTTGCCGACCATCTCCAGCAGCTTCGGATGCTTGCCGAAGAAGTGTTTGCGCACGTAGGCGCCGTCCTTGGCCTTGTAATTCTGGTATTCGCCGTCGACGGTTTCCATCATCACTTTTTGCAGGATGCCGTCTTTGTCCTTGGCCAGCAGCGCGTCCCAGCCCGGGCCCCAGATGACTTTGACGACATTCCAGCCGGCGCCGCGGAAGTCCGCTTCCAGCTCTTGAATGATCTTGCCGTTGCCGCGCACCGGACCGTCGAGGCGCTGCAGGTTGCAGTTGACGACGATGACCAGGTTGTCCAGCTTTTCACGCGCAGCCATGCCGATTGCGCCCATCGATTCTGGTTCGTCCATCTCGCCGTCGCCGCAGAAGGCCCACACTTTGCGGTCGGCCGTATCGGCGATGCTGCGCGCGTGCAAATACTTCAGGAAGCGCGCCTGATAGATCGCCATCAGTGGGCCCAGGCCCATCGACACGGTCGGGAACTGCCAGAAATTCGGCATCAGTTTCGGGTGCGGGTACGAGGACAGGCCCTTGCCGTCGACTTCTTTACGGAAGTTGATCAGCTGGTCTTCCGTCAGACGGCCTTCGAGGAAGGCGCGTGCATACACGCCCGGCGAGGAGTGACCTTGAATGTACAGCAGGTCGCCGCCGTGGGTGTCGCTTGGCGCTTTCCAGAAGTGGTTGAAGCCGATGCCCAGCATGTTGGCCAGCGACGCAAACGACGACAGGTGACCACCCAGGTCACCATCGGCGCGGTTGGCGCGCACCACCATGGCCATGGCATTCCAGCGCATCCACGAGCGCAGTTTCTCTTCGTACTCCAGATTGCCAGGGCAATGGGTTTCGAGGTGGGCAGGAATAGTGTTGACGTAGGCAGTATTGGCAGAGAACGGGATATCCGAGCCGGCCTGGCGGGCCAGATCGATCAGGCGTTCCATCAGATAGTGAGCACGTTCCGGGCCCTCTTGTTCCAGCACTGCGGCCAGTGCGTCCAACCATTCTTTAGTTTCTTGCGAATCAGGGTCGGTGTTTGCCGTAGCCTGGTCAAGTTGAGCTGACATAGATGTGTCTCCTGTGAGGTGCCTGTTGGTCCCGCATCACGGGACACTGAGGTCGTTGGAACGCTGATTATTTACCAATACTACAAATTAGTGTGGAGATTCTAACAGCACTTTTCCGGTTTTTCAAATTACGATACGTGATTTCATATTGTGAAAAGACCCTTGATTTTACTGAGATTTATGTTGTGCAGCGCAGCATGCAAAAAGGAAACGAAATCGCAGCGGAAACGGATTCGCGGGGACGGCGCCGCTGCTCCGGCTTTATAATCTTGCTTTTCCCTCTAACCTGCCAAAATCATGCCTGCTCAACTGATCGACGGAATCGCCCTCTCCCAAAAACTGCGCGGTGAAATTGC
>JBGSBQ010000658.1:0-2635 GCA_041730475.1 Sphingomonadaceae bacterium | reverse complement strand
GCGTGACTGAAATCCGTATGGACTGCGACGGGCGGATATTCCTCAACGACGAAAAGATATACGAGCCGCGCGGCCTCGCGGTGGGGGTGGAATCGTGACCCTCGCCACCTACACCCCCACGCAAGTCCTGTACTTCCCCGCCATGCCGGGGCGCATGCGGTGCAACTGGTGCTGCGACGCTCAGCGCGGAACTTGCAACTGAGCATACAGGATGACGGCCGCGGCATTGCCGAGCAGGACATGGACAAAGCAGCATCCTTTGGCCTGGTCGGCATGCGCGAGCGCGTCTGGGCAATTCATGGGGACATTGCCATTACCAGCAACGGCGGCACGCTGATTTCGATCAGCCTGCCGCTGCCGCCGTCCAACCATTAGAACGAGTGACGGATGCCGACGTTGAAGGCCTTGTCACCGGAACCGGCTTCGTTGTTGTTACCAACGGTGTAGCCAGCGCCATTCTTGTTCTTGATCTTGGCGTAAGCAACATAGGCGTTGGTACGCTTCGACAGCAGGTGCGAGAAGCCGATGGCCCACTGGTCAGCATCCTGGTTGAACTTGGACTTGTCATCCTTGCGCATGTACGAAGCCAGCAGGAAGTCATTGGCCGACACTGGCACGCTGGCGCCGATCAGCAGGTCGCTGCTGTCGTTGCTGGCGGTTGGTGCAACTTTCAGTGCGTAAGCATTGGCGACTGGCAGTTCGGAGCTGACTGGACCCTTATTAGCTTCAAACGCGAAGTAAGCCTTCACGACCTTGAAGTCATAGTTGGCAGCGAACAGGGTGTTACGCGAGGTGTCCACAGCAGGCTTGCCGACCACGTCGGTGTTTTTGTTGTTGTACACCAGACGCGCATTCAGCGGGCCTTGGGCGTAGCTGGCACCCAGACCGAACTGACGGCCAGCGGTGGTGCTGCCAGCTTGCTCACCCAGCGAGTACATCGCTTCCACGGTGAAACCGTCGAACGCTGGGGTGGCGTAGACGATGGCATTGCTGGCGCGGGTGTTAGCACCCTTGGCAGCGAACAGGTTCTTGATGCTGCCTGCATAGCCGGCGCCGAACGGATCAGCAACCTGGCTCATGGCGTTGTACAGCATGGTGTACTGACGACCCAGCGTCAGGGTACCGGCTTCTTTCGATTTCAGGCCGACGTAGGCTTGACGATTGAAGATGGTGTTGGCACTGTCCAGTGCGCCGTCGTCGATCTTGACGCCGGTTTCCAGTTGGAAGATGGCCGACAGACCATTGCCCAGGTCTTCGGTACCTTTGAAGCCCAGACGCGACTGGCTACCGATACCGCTGGTGACCTTGGTCACGCTACCGGCGGAACCGCCGCGTTCGCTGACCAGGCCAGCGTCCACCAGGCCGTAGATGGTGACATTGCTTTGCGCGTGGGCGTTAGCGGCGAAGCCGGCGATGATCAGTGCTGCCAGAGTAAGTTTTTTCACTTGATGTTCTCTACTTAGGGTTGAAAGAATGGCGGTAAGAGATTCGTAAATGAATCTACGGGGCGAATCTTGCCTGCCAAATACTTCAACAATGTGACAACATCAAGTTTGTTGCGAATTCACGTCATAAATTATTTCAGACGGCAGCTCAGCAAATAATAGTGTTCCAGCCGTTCAATGCGGATCTCGCGGCCATGCGGTACCAGCTTTTTGCGCAGCGCGCTGTCGGTCGGGAAATTTCTCAACACTTCGTAGCGCTGGCCATCGTCGGCGGTCTGGATCTGGAAGGTATTGCCTTCCAGATCGGTACGCGCAGTGACCATGGTGACGCCATCGACATAGCTTTCATCGAGCAGCACCAGCAGCGTATCCTTGCCGAACTTGGCGCGCAGCTGCTTCAAATATTTATCCTGATCTTCGCGCTTGACATGCGACCACCAGCCGGCGGCGAACACGGCGGTGTACTGGCCATTGTTCTCCGGCAGGTCAAACGCATCCAGCAGGCCGAAGGTCACGACTTCCTCGTCGAGACCGCGGGTTTCCGCCAGCGCCAGCATTTCCGGCACAATATCGGTGGCGTGCACCGATTCGGCCACATCAGCGATCAGTTCCGTCCAATAGGCGGTGCCGCAGGCCAGCTCCAGCACTTTATGACCTTCGAGCAACTCGGCAATCATTTCCTGTAGATCGTCGAGGTCGTCAAAGCGGCCCTCCTGAGCATAGACCTGATCGTATTGGTCGGCGTTGACGGCGTAATATTGGGCCAGCTGGTTGGTAATCATGTTGTAACAATCTTCGTTCTTAGAGTTCGTAATGGTCTTTTTCGCCATTCATGGCCTGCTCGATCAGCTTGCGGTTGAGCGTAGGGGCCAGTAATTCGATAAAGGTGTAGATATAACTGCGCAGGTAGGCACCCTGCTTGACGGCCACGCGCGAGACATTCATGCCAAACAGGTGACCGGCCGGGATGGCGCGCAAGCTCTTGTCGCGCTCGGCATCGAAGGCCATGCCCGCTATGATACCAATCCCCATGCCCAGTTCGACATAAGTCTTGATCACGTCGGCGTCTATGGCCTCGAGCAACACGTCCGGTTTCAGGCCGCGCAGCGCGAAGGCGTGGTCGATCTTGCTACGCCCGGCAAAAGCGCTGTCGTAGGTAATGATGGGGAAGGCGGCGATCTCCTCGAGCG
>JBGSBQ010000657.1:0-2637 GCA_041730475.1 Sphingomonadaceae bacterium | reverse complement strand
CCCGTTCAGCATGGGTCCCCGCTTGCGCGAGGACGACGGCTTAACGAATGCTATCGCTCAACTTAACGGCATTCGCAGCAGGGGAGGACGTACAGCGGAGGAGCTCGCAGGGTTCATAGAACCCGACGAGTGGCGGGAGTGAGCCGCTGCTGGCGCTCACTCCGCACGGCGCCTTAGCGCGATTTGACGAACGGGGTGCCGAGGGCTTTCGGGGCCACCGACTTGGCCATCAGGCCGGCCAGCACGATCACCGTCACCACGTAGGGCACCATCTGAATCAGCGAGCCGGGGATGCGGCCGATGATCGGCAGTTCGACGCCTTCGATCTGGATCTGTACCGCGCCGAAGAAGCCGAACATCAGGCAGCCAAGGAAGGTGTAGAACGGCCGCCAGTTACCGAACACCATCGCGGTCAGCGCCAGGTAGCCGGCACCGGCCGACATGTCACGCAGGAAGAAGCCGCTCTGCACGATGGCCAGATAAGCGCCCGAGAACGAGCACAGCACGCCGGCGATCAGCATCGCGAGGTAGCGCTGGCGCTCGACGCTGACGCCGGCCGCATCGGCCGCGTGCGGGTTCTCGCCACAGGCGCGCAGGCGCAGGCCGAAACGGCTGTGGTAGATCACCCAGTGCACCACCGGCACCAGCAGGAAGGCCAGATACACCAGCACCGAATGGCCGCCGATCAGGTGGGCGTAAATCCAGCCCAGTAGCGGAATGCCTTCGATCGCCGCGGAGCCCGGCAGCACTACGTCGAACAGGCGCGAGCTGCCCAGATCCGGCGTGCGTCCGCCTTGCTGGAAGAAGTACTGGGCCACCACGAAGGTCAGGCCGCTCATGGCAATGTTGATGGCGATGCCGGCCACCAGCTGGTTGCCCTTTTGGGTGATGGCGACATAGGCTTGCAGGCTGGCCAGTGCGACCGACACCAGCACCCCGGCGGCCACGCCGTACCACGGGTTCTGGGTCACAAATGCGACTGCAGCCGAGACAAAGGCCGAAGCCAGGATCTTGCCTTCGAGGCCGATGTCGATCACGCCCGAGCGTTCTGCGAACAGGCCGGCCATGGCGGCGAAAATCAGGACCGGCGCATTACGCACGGTCGATACCAGAATGCTGGCGAGATGGAGGTCTTCAAACGTCATGATGGTTCCTTAGGCTTTGCGCTTGAGCAGGCGCGCCAGCGCCGGAGCGTAGAAGTTTTCCATGGCGCCGCAGAACAGAATGATCAGGCCCTGGATAAAGATGAAGGTCTCGGTCGGAATGTTCTGCTTTTCCAGCGACAGGTCGAAGCCGCCCTGAATCAGCGCGCCGAACAGCACCGCCGACAGGAAGATGCCGACCGGATGCTGACGGCCCATCAGTGCAATCGCGATGCCGATGAAGCCGGCGCCGCCGACAAAATTCAGGCTCAGATAGTGGGTCGAGCCCATGATGGAATTGACCGAACCGAGACCGGCCAGCGCGCCCGAAATCAGCATGACGAGGATGATCATCTTGCTGATCGAGATCCCGGCATAGTGCGCCGCGTGCGGATTCAGGCCGGTGGTGCGCAGCTTGAAGCCCCACGCCGAGCGGTTCACCACCACGCCATACACCACCAGCGCGAAGATGGCGAGGAAGAAGCTGACGTTGAGCGGGGTGTCGCCCAGACCGGGGAACCAGGCGTTCAGGCGCGGCATCTCGGCGGCCGCCGAGAACAAGCGACTGGCGGTGTTCTGTTCACCAGCCGGTATCAGGTATTTGACGATGATGAAGTTCATCAGCGAGGCGCAGATGAAGTTGAACATGATGGTGGTGACCACGATGTGGCTGCCGCGTTTCGCTTGCAGGTAGCCGGGCAGCAGCGCCCACAGGGCACCAAACAGCGCGGCCCCGGCGATACCGGCCGGGATCAGCAGCCAGCCCGGCACCGAACTGTCGAGTGCCAGCATGGCCAGCGTCAGCCCCAGACCGCCGAAATACATCTGGCCTTCGGAACCGATGTTGAACAGGCCGGCCTGCATCGCAATCGACACCGACAGGCCGGTGAAGATGAAGGTCGAGGCGTAGAACAGCGTGTAGCTCAGGCCTTCCGGATTGACGATGGCGCTGTTAAACAGGATCGCCATCGATTCGACCGGGCTTTCGCCCAGCAGGTAGATCACCAAGGCTGCGACCAGCATGGCCGACAGCAGGTTCAGAACGGGCATGACAAAGGCAGTGGCCCAGCGTGGCAAGTCGTGGTTGTTCATGATTTGTGCATCCCGCCCATCAGCAAGCCGATGCGGGTGGTATCGAATTCTTCAATTTTCAGTTCGCCGGTGATGCGGCCGCCGCACATGACCAAAATCCGGTCTGCCAGCGCGCGCACTTCTTCCAGCTCGACGGACACCAGCAGGATCGCTACGCCGGAATCGCGCAGGGCCAGCAACTGGGTGTGGATGCTCTCGATGGTGCCGATGTCGACCCCGCGGGTCGGCTGGCCGACCAGCATCAGCTTGGGCTGGGCCAGTACTTCGCGTGCAATCACCACCTTTTGCTGGTTACCGCCGGACAGCAGGCCGATACGCAGGTCGTGGTTGTTCGGCCGCACGTCGAAGTTCTTCATCAAGTCGGCGCAGCGGGCTGCGATGGCCTTGAAGTCGAACAGGCCCC
>JBGSBQ010000656.1:0-2645 GCA_041730475.1 Sphingomonadaceae bacterium | reverse complement strand
CTCTATCCGCTGCACACCGCCCTCGATGTCCGCTGCCATTTCGGTGCCCCGTGGCAGCTGGTGCATCCGGGCAGCAGTGGCGCCGGGATTGCGCCGTACCACCTGATCGTCAAGGGCAGTGCCGTGCTTGATGTCGGCCCTCACGCTGGCCTGGCCTTACAGGCTGGCGATATCGTCATGTTCCCGCGCGGCGATGCGCATCAGCTGTCGGTGGGCGATACGGCGGTGGCGCTGCCCTTGAAGGCGGTTCCCGGCAACGCTTTGCTGCAGGAATTGGAGAACGGCGGCCCGGGGGCGGCCACGGACATCCTGTGCGGCGAGTTCCGTTTTCGGGAGCAGGGCGTGGACGGTGGCGGCTTGCTCGCGATGCTGCCGCCCGTGGTCATCGTGCACAGTGCGGACTTGCCGGAGGCGTCCAGCCTGCGCCATCTGCTGTCCATATTGCAGGCGGAGGCGGATCGGCCACGGCCGGGCTCGGGCGCGATACTCGGTCATTTGGCCTCGGCCTTGTTTGCATTGTTGATACGGGCCTGGATGGCGCAGTCGGCCACCTTGCCCGGACTGTTTGCGGTATTGGCCGAACACCGCTTGCAGGCGGCACTGCAAGGCATGCTGGCCCAGCCAGAAGCGGCGTGGACACTGGAGTCGCTGGCAGCCAGTTGCCATATGTCGCGCGCCACCTTTGCGCGCCTGTTCAAGCAGGCGGCAGGCGCCACGCCAGCCGAGGTGCTGGCCCAGCTACGCATGGCGCAGGCGGCGCGCCTGCTGGAACAAGGCCAGCAGGCGGTGGGCCAAGTGGCCGAGCTGGTCGGCTACCAGTCGGAAGCGGCGTTCAATCGCGCGTTCAAGCGCCAGTTCGGTGTGGGGCCGGGCGCGTATCGCAAACGGGGCGACCCGGATGGTCCGGGCAGCGCGCCAAGTATTGCTTGACGGCAGCCGTGTCCGGGCGCGCTGCGGGCCGGATGTGCTGTGCCGGCATAAAATTTGCCGATGCGTTATTTCCATATGATAAAGTGTTCTGATGGGAGCCCGAGTTGCGTATTCGGGGTGCGCGATCTGCAATGTGTATTGTTTATGCTAAAGCGAGCGACTGTTTTGTTGGGCTGTTGCCTGCTGTGGTCAGGTGGGGCGCGGGCTGACGCCCAGACCTTGGTGCTTTGTTCTGACGACCGGCCCCATCCGCCTTTCATGCTCCTCGACGGACAGGGCACGGTGCAGGTGCTGGTGCGAAATGCTGCGCGCAACGTGGGCTTGCAAGTCGAATTCCGGACGGCGCCGGCTTACCGTTGCCTGGAGGAAATGAAGCGGAATCTGAATCAGGGCTATCCGGTGGCGGCCCACTCAGTTGCCGTCAGTGAGTCGTGTACTTTCCCCATGCAAAATCATGCGCCGGATCCGCAGCGGGCCACGGTGATGCTGCGCGCGGTCTTTTATCGCCGGGTTGGCGCTGCGGTGGGCTGGGATGGCAAGCAGCTGACTGGCGTGCAACAGCCGGTGCTGACGCAACGGGCCCAATTGATGCTGGCCGAGCGCTTGCGGGCGCGCGGCATACGCTTTGATCAGGGGGCCAGTGATGCTGCCGGTAACTTTGCCAAGCTGATTGCCGGGCGTGGCGAGCTGGCGCTGGCGTATGAGTCCGATGCCCAGCCGTTGCTCAAATCGCCGCCGTTTGCGGAAAAGATCGAAGCCTTGCCTGTGCCGTTCCTGATGGAACCCTTTTTTCTATGTCTGTCGCGCCCGTTCCGTGACGCCGATCCCGAGCGGGCCGAGCGCTTATGGAACGAGATTGGCCGGCTGAATAATACCGGCGGGAACCGTCAGGCCGGTGCGCGGATGCCACAATCGCCGTAGTTGTGGCGAAAGTGTGCTGACTGCAATTGTCTTATGTCTTATAGAAGACTTGTTGAGGTACAATAGTAGACGGAACAGGTGGACGCTCACCGCGTCCCTCGCTTTTAACCCTAACTGAAAAGAGATTCTCATGCTAGTTGCCTACCGCGACCACGTCGCTGAACGTGCTTCCCTCGGCATTCCGCCGCTGCCGCTGTCCGCAGCCCAGACTTCGGAACTGGTCGAACTGCTGAAAAATCCACCCGCCGGCGAAGAAGCCTTCCTGGTCGACCTGATCAGCTACCGCGTCCCGGCCGGTGTCGATGACGCCGCCAAGGTCAAGTGCGCCTTCCTGGCCGCTGTTGCCAAGGGCACGGAAACCAGCCCGCTGATTTCGCGCGAACTGGCGACCAAACTGCTCGGTACCATGCTGGGCGGTTTCAACATCAAGCCGATGATCGATCTGCTGGACGACGCCGTAGTCGGCGACGTGGCGGCCGAAGGCCTGAAGAAAACCCTGCTGATGTTCGATTACTTCCACGACGTCAAAGAGCTGGCCGAAAAGGTCAGCGAAAGGGGCCTCCGATGAGCCACGCGAAGCCAAGCAGATCCGGAGAGCACAAGTTCACCATCGCGATGCGCGAGAAGCAGCGATCCATCAGCGAGCACATGCCGTGTGAGCTCGAAGAGGCCAAGTGCGCGGTGCGCGAGGCCATCGCGAAAATCAGCACCATACCGGCGCCGCCGATGACGATCCGAACCTCGGGTTTTTTGCCAATTTCTTCCATAGAAACCTGACGTACAATCCGCTTTAG
>JBGSBQ010000655.1:0-2648 GCA_041730475.1 Sphingomonadaceae bacterium | reverse complement strand
GTGACCGCGCCGTATTAGAAAACGCCCAAGCAGGAAAACAGGCATGAGCGCAGTACATAAACTAATCACCGATCATCTCATCGGCACCGTATTTATTCAGCGTGTAATAGCCCTGCAGTCCCAGCACCATGCCGACGAACAGGCCGGACAGGGTGATGATGACCATCGAGTAATTGCCGATGAAATGCAGTTGCTCGACAATCAGGCGCGGCCGTTTCAGCAGGCCGGGCGACAGGCCCAGCATGGTGACGAAGGTGCGCGCACCATAGCCGATGCTCTCGACATAGTCGCGCATGTTGGCGCCCAGGCGTTCTAACAGGGAGGCGATCATGCGCGTGCTCCCAGGCCCAGGTCATCGGCCAGCGACTTGCCCGGATAGTGGAAAGGCACGGGGCCATCCGCTTCCGCATTGACGAATTGTTTCACGTAAGGGTCGGTCGAGACCATCATGTCGGCCGGCGTACCGCTCGCGACAATCTTGCCTTGCGACAGGAAATACACATAATCAGCGATGGCAAAGCATTCCTTGACGTCGTGCGAGACCAGGATGGTGGTCGAACCGAGCGCCGTATTCAGGTTACGGATCAGATTGGCGGTGACGCCCATCGAAATCGGGTCGAGGCCGGCAAACGGCTCGTCATACATGATCAGTTCCGGGTCGAGCGCGATCGAGCGTGCCAGCGCCACCCGGCGCGCCATGCCGCCCGAAATTTCGGCCGGCTTCAGCTTGGCCGCGTTGCGCAGGCCGACCGCGTGCAGTTTCATCAGCACCAGGTTGCGGATCAGCTCTTCCGGCAGGTCGGTATGCTCGCGCAGCGGGAAGGCCACGTTTTCAAACACCGTCAGGTCGGTAAACAGGGCGCCATGCTGGAACAGCATGCCCATTTTGCGGCGCAGCAGATACAGGGCGGCGGTATTCAGTTTGTGTACGACCTGGCCGTGCACTTTGACATGGCCTTTCTGCGGGCGGATCTGGCCGCCGATCAGACGCAATACCGTCGTCTTGCCACTGCCGGAACCACCCATGACAGCCACAACTTTTCCCTGAGGAAAGTCCATCTGGAGGCCCGACAGGATCGAGCGCTTTCCATAGGAGAAGTGTAAATCACGGATTTCGACTAGATTAGGCACGACAGGACTCATAATTTTGAATGCCGTATTGTAGTGCAGAACGGCAAAACTCTGCAGCGCACCCCTCTTTTGACGGACTGCACGGGGTAAGTGGCAGATAATACAACACTACTGAACCCCGAGTCAGCAATTTACATCCATCAAGATTTGTTACATTTGTGCGGTGCAGCACCCCCAAAGCAAAACCGGGGTCAGACCCGACGGGTCTGACCCCAGCTCTGCTGTAGGGGTACAAACAGCGCCGCCTACGCGCCCCGTTCCATTAACGTGGCAGGTCCGAGCTTCCCATCAGGAACTCATCCACAGCGCGCGCGCACTGACGGCCTTCGCGAATCGCCCACACCACCAGCGACTGACCACGGCGCATGTCGCCAGCAGCAAACACCTTCGCCACGTTGGTTTTATAGCAACCCTCGCCATCGGTGCTGGCCTTGGCATTGCCGCGACCATCCTTGTCGACGCCGAAGGCATCCAGCACCTGTTGTACCGGCGACACGAAACCCATGGCCAGCAGCACCAGATCGGCCTTCATCTCGAATTCCGAGTTCGGCACTTCCGTCATCTTGCCGTCTTTCCACTCGACGCGGCAGGCCACCAGCTTCTCGACCTTGCCGTTCTTGCCTTCCAGACGCTTGGTTGCCACGGCCCAATCGCGCTCGCAACCTTCGTCGTGCGACGACGAGGTGCGCAGCTTGGTTGGCCAGTAAGGCCACACCAGCGGCTTGTTTTCCTGCTCCGGCGGCATTGGCATCAGTTCGAACTGGGCCACCGAGGCAGCGCCATGACGGTTCGAGGTACCGACGCAATCGGAACCGGTATCGCCGCCGCCGATGACGACCACATGCTTGCCGGTCGCCTTCAGCTGGTCCTTGACCTTGTCGCCCGCGTTGACCTTGTTCTGCAGCGGCAGGAAGTCCATCGCGAAATGTACACCCTTCAGTTCGCGGCCCGGCACCGGCAGGTCACGCGGCTGCTCGGCACCGCCGGCGATGATGACGGCGTCAAATTCTTTTTCCAGATCTTCCGGGAAGATGGTTTCCTTGGCCCAGTTGTTGACGCTGGCCGGGAAGTCCTTGCCCACCAGTACGCTGGTGCGGAATACCACGCCTTCGGCTTCCATCTGCTTGACGCGACGGTCGATGTGCGACTTTTCCATCTTGAAGTCAGGAATGCCGTAACGCAGCAGACCACCGACGCGGTCGCTCTTTTCGAACACGGTGACGGCATGACCGACGCGGGCCAGCTGCTGGGCAGCGGCCAGACCGGCAGGACCGGAGCCGACCACGGCGATTTTCTTGCCGGTCTGCTTGGCAGCAGGCTGCGGAACGACCCAGCCGTGAGCCCAGCCTTCGTCGATAATCTTGTGCTCGATCGACTTGATGCCGACCGCGTCGTTATTGATGTTGAGGGTACAGGCGGCTTCGCACGGCGCCGGACAGATGCGGCCGGTAAATTCCGGGAAGTTGTTGGTCGAATGCAAGACATCGATGGCGTTCTTCCAGTCCTGCTTGTACACC
>JBGSBQ010000654.1:0-2652 GCA_041730475.1 Sphingomonadaceae bacterium | reverse complement strand
CAGCGCCCGGAACTCCGGCGTGCGATGAAAGATCATCGGCTTCGCCAATTCGAGCAAGGTCTCTTCAGGGACCGGCGTCGGCCCAGGCGCAGAATCGCCTCCTCCGCCGCCGCCTGCACTGCTCAGCAGCAAGCCGCTCAGTGCGGGCAAGGTGATCAACATTGGTATCGATGGCATGGCTGGGGCTTTCTTTCGTAGCATGGATAGGTGGGAATCATGGAGTGCGCGTGAGTAGCCGGGAACTTGTCAGCGCATTCGCGCCGGCTTTCCCGCAAAGCAGCCGATGGTGTACGGGTACTCTCTGGTCGTGTGGTAGTGGTATTGGGTCACCCGCGCGCCGTCGACCATCAACTCATGGGTATGCCCGTGGCAGGCGTCCAGATCGGCATTGCTTAGCGGCTTGCCGCCTTCGCCCAGGTTGCCGTAGAGGCCGAAGCCGTCGGCGATGTAACCCACCAGCGGCGAATGGCTGCCGGGCTGGTCGTTTTGCGCCAGGCATTTGGTCAGATCATGGTAGTGGTAGGCGCCGATCCGCTGCGGGTGGCCGCCGCAGGCGTCCTGGACTTCGTGTGCGACGGCATCACGGCCGTCGGCATCGAGCGCGTTGAACAGCCGTACGCCGTTGAGTAAAATCCCGATCGCCCCCAGGCCGGTGCAGCCTGGCTCGGCCGCGATGCTCGGATTGGCCGGCAAGCCCCAGGCCACAGCCACCGCACGTATTGCATTCGGGTTAGCGTCGAACGCGTGCGCGGGGTCGGAACGGGCGATCGGGAAGGTGCCGGTATCGTGGTTGGGCAAGCCGTTGCCGCTCAACGAGCGTATCCCATTGCTCAGGCTGATGGAAAACTCGGACACCCATAGTACGGCGCCGCTGACGGTGGCCTTGGCGGTCGAGTCCCAGGTCAGCTTGTCGGCGCTGATCCAGGGCGCCTTGCCTGGACTGTTATTGCTGCGCGGGATGGTGCACGAAAAAACGTAGCCGATGCGCGGCTCGGTCACGCTCAGCTTGCCGTCGCCCAGCGGCAGTCGGGTCGGGTCGATGACCGCGGCCGGCGTGGCCGCTTTTAGCGCGCCCGGTGAGTCCGGCATGGCAACGCTGCTGTAGGCGGCCGTGACGACGACGCCGCAAAGAGTCAGCGCTGCAACGAGCAAGTGGATGGTACGCATATTATTTTCCTGACAAAGGAATGCGCTGGGAACTGGCCAGCGACGCCATGCGTGGATTATGGCGATCAATTGTGCAGGAAAAATGAATGCCGGCCGTCTGAGCTGCTGTGGAAAGACTGGGCACTTTCAATCGCGAGTCTGGCCCAATTTCTCAACCGGAGGAGGTTGATCAAAACCGATCGAGAAGTACGCGATCCCGATGACCTTGAAGTCATCGACAACGCGGGTGTCGCCGATTCACCCGGTTGTCGGTCGTCATTCTGAGGTTATGATCGCATCCAGTTGGCGTACCGCCTCGGGCGGCAGTTGCAGGCCGGCGGCGGCGGCATTCTGGCGCAGGTGCGCCAGCGACGCGGTACCGGGGATCAGCAGGATGTTCGGGGAACGCTGCAGCAGCCAGGCCAGCGCCACCTGCAGCGGCGTGGCCTCCAGCTCCCGCGCCACGGTGTCCAGTATCCCCGACTGCAGGGGCGAAAAGCCACCCAGCGGGAAGAACGGCACATAGGCGATGCCGTCCTGCGCCAGCGTGTCGATCAGCGCATCGTCGCGCCGCTGCACCAGGTTGTAGTGATTCTGTACGCAGACTATCGGCACCAGCGAACGCGCCTGCTGCACCTGTTGCGCGGTAGCGTTACTCAGGCCGATATGGCGGATCAGGCCACGCTGCTGCAGCTCGGCCAGCGCTTCGACGTGGGCCGCGATATCGCCCTCCTGCGGCTGCATGACGTCGAACATCAGCCGCAAATTCACCACATCGAGCACTTCTAGCCCTAAATTGCGCAGGTTGTCGTGCACTGCCGTCTGCAATTCCTGCGGCGTTTGAGCCGGCAGCCACGCTGCATCGGCGCCGCGGCACGCGCCGACCTTGGTGACGATCACCAGATCGTCGGCATACGGCTGCAAGGCCTCGCGCAGCAGCTGGTTGGTCAGGTGCGGGCCATAGAAGTCGCTGGTATCGATATGGTTGATGCCGAGCGCCGCCAGTTCGCGCAGCACGGCGATCGCCTGCTCGCGGTCGCGCGGCGGGCCAAACACGTGGGGGCCAGCCAGTTGCATGGCGCCGTAGCCCATGCGGTTAACCGTCAGGTTACCAAGCTGGAAGGTGCCGGGATGGCTTGCATGATGCATTGTCGATTCTCCTTGAAGGGCGGGTTAAGCAGCACAGTCTGGGGCACGAAGCGTTGTGCGACAATACCGCGCAATGGCACAACTTGTGCGGAAAACAGGACAATCACCATGGCCGACCTGCAGGACATCAGCGCCTTCGTGGCGGTCGCCCGCGAAGGCAGCTTTCGCGGTGCGGCGCGCCTGATGGGACACAGCGCTTCGCAGCTGAGCGAGGCGGTGCGGCGACTGGAAGCACGCCTCGGGGTGCGCCTGTTGAACCGCACTACCCGCAGCGTCGCCACCACCGATGCCGGCCAGCGCCTGCTGGAGCAACTGACACCGGCGCTGGAAGCGGTGGCGTAGGCGCTGGACGTGGTG
>JBGSBQ010000653.1:0-2661 GCA_041730475.1 Sphingomonadaceae bacterium | reverse complement strand
GCCTGGCGGCGCGCGGGTGCGCTGCCGCATCGTGCTGCGTTCGGCCGTCAACAAAGCCGGCGGCCGCGTGCTGCTGGGACTCGACTGTAGCGTCGAGATTGAGGGCCAGCAGCGCCCGGCGCTGGTTGGCCAGTCGCTGATGCTGGTCGCTTTTCCACCCGAGACAGGAGCCGCTCATGTCGCATAAATTCCGCCTGATCGTCGCCGCCAGCATGGCGGCCCTCACCACGCTGGCGCAGGCCGCGCCGCTGAAGGTAGCGCTGATCACCAGTAAAAGCCATCCAGCGTATGAAGCCTATGCGCGTCAGACCGAAGCCGGCTTCATGCTGGGACTGGAGTATCTGACGCAGGGCACGATGACGGTCGAAGGCCGCAAGATCATCGTCATCAACAAGGATGACCAGGGCAAGCCCGATCTGGCCAAGGCCCTGCTGACCGAAGCCTATGTCGATGACGGCGCCGATATCGCGGTCGGCACCTCGACCTCGGGCGCGGCGCTGGCGATGCTGCCGGTGGCGGCCGAGATGAAAAAGGTGCTGATAGTGGAAGCGGCCGTCGCGGCCGACATCACGGGAAAATTTTATAACCGCTATATCTTCAAGACCTCGCGCAATTCCTACCATGACGCCTGTGCCGGTGCGGCCGCCACCATGGCGCCAGCCAGTCTGGCTTTTCTGGCGCAGGACAATGTGTTCGGCCATGACGGCATCGCCGCCGCGCGCGAATGTCTGGGCAAGATGGGTAGCAAGGCCAAGGTGGTGCACGAGGAATATGCGCCCGCTGCCAGTACTGACTTCACCGCCGCCGGCCAGCGCCTGATGGATGCGCTGAAGAAGGCACCGGAGCCGCGCTTCCTGGTCATCGCCTGGGCCGGCAGCAGCCCGGTGACCAAGCTGGCCAATCTGCAGCCGGGCCGCTACGGCATTACGCTGGTCCCGGGCGGCAACCTGCTGCCGGTGATGAAAGGCTGGAGCGCATATGCCGGTTCCGAAGGTTCGCTGTACTACTACTATGACTTCCCGGTGAACCCGATGAACCGCTGGCTGGTGGCGGAGCACAAGAAGCGCTTTGCTGGTACGCCGCCGGACTTCTTCGTCGCCGGTGGCGCTGCTGCCGCCAGCGCGGTAGTACAGGCACTGCGCCAGACCAAGGGCAGCAGCGACAGCGAACGCTTGATCGCTGCCATGGAGGGCATGAATTTCGAGACCCCGAAAGGCACCATGACCTTCCGCAAGGAAGACCATCAGGCGCTGCAGCCGATGTACCACTTCCGCATCAAGGCCAAGCAGCAGCAGCGTAACGAGTGGGACTTGCTGGAGTTGGTGCGCGAAATCCCGGCGGCGCAGCTGCCTATCCCGATCAACAACAAGCCTTGATGGCTGTAGCGATGGATCACGCATGAGTCAAAGTCACAGCGTCACGCTCGCCACCACGGGCCTCGGTATCCGCTTCGGCGGGCATCAGGCCGTCGATGACGTGACGGCCAGTTTTCACGCCGGCGAGCTGACCGCCATCGTCGGCCCGAACGGTGCCGGCAAAACCACGTATTTCAACCTGATCTCCGGCCAGCTGGCGGCCAGCAGCGGCAAGGTGTTCTTGCGCGGGCAGGAAGTGACGCGCCTGAGCGCCGCGCGCCGTACCCAGAAGGGCATCGGCCGCGCCTTCCAGCTGACCAATCTGTTCCCGCATCTGAGCGTGCTGGAAAACGTGCGGCTGGCGGTGCAAAGCCGGGCCGGTATCGGCTACCGGCTGCTGTCGGTGTGGTCGGAGCAGCGCGCCGTCAACCAGCGCGCCGAGCAGGTGCTGGAGCAGGTCGCGATGACGGCGCAGCGCGACCAGCTGGCCGCTGCGCTCTCGCACGGCAACCAGCGCAAGCTGGAAGTGGCAATGCTGCTGGCGCTCGATCCCGACATCTTCATGTTCGATGAACCGACGGCTGGCATGAGCGTGGACGAGGTGCCGGTGCTGCTGGACCTGATCCACCAGATCAAGGCCATGCGCGACAAGACCGTGCTGCTGGTCGAGCACAAGATGGACGTGATTGGTGCACTGGCCGACCGCATCATGGTGCTGCATCAGGGCCGCCTGATGGCCGATGGTGAACCGGCAGCGGTGATGGCGCTGCCCTTGGTACAACAAGCCTATCTAGGCATGTCGGGAGCACGTCATGGCTGATCCTTTGCTGACCCTGAGCGGCGTGCATACGCATATCGAGCAATACCACATCCTGCATGGCGTTGATCTGGTGGTGCCGCGCGGCGAACTGACGGTGCTGCTGGGCCGTAACGGCGCCGGCAAGAGCACCACGCTGCGCACCATCATGGGCCTGTGGCGGGCGTCGGCCGGCAGCCTGCGTTTTGACGACCGCGAACTGGCCGGCATGGCGACGCCGGACATCGCCCGCCTCGGCATCGCCTACATCCCGGAGAACATGGGGATATTTGCCCAGTTGACGGTGCAGCAGCATCTGCAACTGGCGGCGCGTTCCGGCGTGCCCGACCCGGCGCGGCTGGACTGGATCTTCAGTATTTTCCCGGCGCTGAAGCGCTTCTGGCACCAGCCGGCCGGCACGCTGTCGGGCGGGCAGAAACAGATGGTGGCGATTGCCCGCGCCATCGTCGAGCCGCGCCGCCTGATACTGGTCGATGAACCGACCAAGGG
>JBGSBQ010000652.1:0-2671 GCA_041730475.1 Sphingomonadaceae bacterium | reverse complement strand
GTTTGCATCCCACGCAGTCCGATCGTGCCGAGCTGCTCGGCGCTCGCTCCACTGGCAGTGCTTGCACGCATGAGCATCGGCAGCATCTTGATGGCTTGTTCGCGCGACACAGCATTGCTGGCGATCAAGCTTTCAAGCGTGCCGGCTGCATCGTCGATCTTCCCGCCGCCGACGCGCACCGAGGAACGGATTGCAGCATCGAGCACGCCCTTGCCTTGAATTCTCCCCGCTGTGTCGCGGTCGGCAAAAGCCGTATTTGCCATGTGCGCAAGGCGCATGCTGTAGTCCATCGGCGCCTTGGTGACACGGTCGGCGGCGTACGCACCAGCAGCGGCTCCTGCCCCAACCTGCAGCGCACCAGCGCCGGCAGTGCGCATTCCATGAGCCAGCTTGTCCATGTAGCCGTTGAGGCGCTGCAGCGTGGCGCTACCAGTCCGGTCCACGTTCTGCAATGCGGGCACCAGGCGATCGATCTCGCGCCGAGTCGCCGCAGTGGCCTGCTGCACGCTGCGCTGTGCGCCAACGATGCGCTGCGCACCGGTCGCCGCTTCGTTGGCAGCATTGGTGTGTGCGGAGCCCTGGCGGTCGATCTGCTGGCTGGTTGCGCCGACCATGCGTCGAATACGCTGCTGCGCCTCTTCAATCTGCCGGGCGTCTTGCTGAGACCTCTGGCCGATATTGCTAACAAGTTCCAGAATGTACTTAAGTTTTAGTTGGTTCATGCTCAGCACCAGTTATATCAAAACCATACTCATTTATAAAATGAGTGCGCAAAGAGCCAAGCAAACTTAAAGCATCGGAAAGCCCCTGCTGCACAGGTGTATAGGCCAAGTTGCTGAACCAGTAGGAATCGACCCCGCCAGAGAAATCGACCGGTTTCAGCCCTGTGATCGCTGGCGGCACAGCGCCAAGCCATGCAACGTGGTCCAATACCCAGCCTTTGCTGGCATCCTTGACGAGGCCGACTGAGCGGTACCGGTACGCACCGCTGGCAACGGCTGATTCGAAGGCTGGGAGGATGCTGCCGAACTTCGCGAGAAGCGTATCTCCCTCACGCTTCAGTCCAATCGTCAAAGCGACATTTTCAGCTTGCCCGACGGATCGGTGACCCAGCGTGGCCGGAGCCGGTTCGGTGGTTTTGGCGTTGGTTACGATCTGGTCAAGGTCATCCGTACTGAATAAGCACTTTCGCCCCTTGCTGTCTTTGTGTTCGCCTGCGCGGAACACTTCGATCCAGTCTTGGAATCCTTTGAAATTGTGGGTTTGATGGTGCATGTTCAGTAATCTGTTGACTTTCACGCCAGCCTACGAATCGAGTCGAGCAGGATGTCGCCGATCTCGCGCTCCTCCTCGTCACCGATGCCCATAACCGGACGCGGGATGATGTGGGTCTTGTGACCTCTGCCGGTCTGCCCACCGAAGTGGTGGATGGCCGCGTAGATCTTGGCCGAGCCGACTTCCAGGCCGTCGCCGGTGAGCTGGTAGACGTAGCTTTCGCTCAGGTGGCCATTGTCGATCAGCGTCCTGCCGGAGCGCGCGGCTGCAGCAGCGCTTGGCGGCATGGGTGATCGGTCGGCGAGCAGTTGATGGTCGAGGTTGTCCTTGATCTGTCCGACCAGGAAATCCCCGACCTCGCGGCGGGCACCTTCGAAGCCACGGCCATCTTCCGCAGCCAAGCGGGCCAGA
This sequence comes from Sphingomonadaceae bacterium, assembly GCA_041730475.1. Lineage (GTDB taxonomy): Bacteria > Pseudomonadota > Gammaproteobacteria > Burkholderiales > Burkholderiaceae_D > Rugamonas. The sequence goes on along the minus strand of JBGSBQ010000652.1, from coordinate 985 downwards.
TGCTCTGAAAGCTGCCCGCTGAATTTGATATTTACGCCTACGCCGCTCATCAGTTCAGTGCTCCCGATGGTGAAAACTGGGCGGCACCAACGTGAGTGGCCCGTTCGGCAGCGGATCATCCGGCTGCTCGGACGCTTCTCTCTGGACGTGCTTCAGAACGCCACCGGGCAGGAAGCGTTCTTCATCACTCACGGCCACATCGGTGTCACCTGCCAGGCGGCGGGCGAAGTCCAGGCGCCAGCAGGCGAGCGCCAAGGCGTCGGCGACCACATAGCTGATCCGGTTGGGATCGACGTTGATGAGCAGCTCGCGCATGTTCTCAAGGTCAGCCTCGATGTCGTTGAGCAACATCGCCAAGGATTTCGGCATGGGCGTGCTCATCGTGCATCTCCCAGGCGGTCAGAAGCGACCAGCTCGAAAGCGCGTGCGCGCAGGGCTTCGCGGCGGGCAGCCTTGGAGGCAAGGGCCTTTGCCAAACGGCGCAGATAGTGGGTGGGGACGTAGCTGCTCAGGGCAGCGGTACCGGGCGTGCCGGCGTTCGGGGTCTTCATGGCTTCAGGCTCCGGAATGAGCGACTGATGAGCCACCGTCACCACGTTTTCAGCATGGTGGGTGGGCGGGATGTGAAAACACGGATTCCGCCGTGCGGCCGTCCTCACGGATTGGCCCATCCCACCCGTTGAAACCTTGACGGAATACGGGCATGACAATGCCGCACTGACGGGGCGGCATTCCGCGGAATCTGAGGTGTTTTCAGCACCTGTACGAAGGATAGCAGTCCATCGCACACCCGCGCAACTGCCCGAGCTGTCGTCCTGTGCTGTTGTGCTCATCTGAGCGATCAGCGCAAATGTGCGGACGTCCGCACATTTGAAGGCCGCTGCCTCTGGCTTGATGCAGGCCCTTCGGCCAGCGGGGTGTCCTTGGCAGGGACGATGCGAAGCGCAAGGGTGACTTCCCCCGCCATGTCGCCAGGGCCTGCTAC
>JBGSBQ010000651.1:0-2646 GCA_041730475.1 Sphingomonadaceae bacterium | reverse complement strand
GCTTCAGGCCCTTTTTCGACACGATGAACATCGGCACCCTAGTACCATCGCGGCTGGTGAAGAACTCCTGGCGCGTCTCAAACGCCGCCGGGTCGAAATCCACCTTGGGCTGGCGATAGACACTGCTCTTGCCGCTCTTCAGGTCATAGCGGTAGATGGTCGACGGGGTCGTAAAGCTGGTGTAGGAATAGAAGGTCTCATGGTCGCCGCGCTTGCCGCCAAAACCGCTGGCCGAACCGATACCGGGCAGCTCGACTTCATGCCGCAGCTTGCCTTTCAGGTCGAACACCCTGACCTGGCTGTGCGCGTCGCTCAGGTAATCGACCAGCAGTTCATTGTTGACGATGGTGGCGGACACCAGCGTCTGCGCCGCTTCCGGCACGATCTCTTTCCAGTTGGCGCGCTGCGGCTTGCGGGTGTCGATGGTGATGATGCGCGCCTTGGGCGCATTGCTGTCGGTGCGGAACCAGAACACCGGACCATCGTTGTCGATGAAGTTATAGGCTGCGTCGAAGTCTTCCAGCAGCGCCACCACTTTCGCGTCCTTGCGGCTCAAGTCCTTGTAGTACAGGCGGTTCTTGCGCTCAGTACCTTGCGACGCGGTGATCACCAGATAGCGGCCATCCTCGGTCACCTCGGCGCCAAAGCCCCAGTCCTTGTGGTCGGGACGGTCGTACACCAGCGTATCGGCACTTTGCGGCGTGCCCAGTTTGTGGAAGTACAGCTTCTGGAAGTAGTTAACGTCGGCCAGTTTGGTGGCTTCTTTCGGCTCGTCATAGCGGCTGTAGAAGAAGCCGGAACCATCGCGCAGCCACGCGGTGTTCGAGAACTTAACCCACTTGATCTGGTCATCGGTATCCTTACCGGTCTCGATATCGCGCACCTTGATCTCGTTCCAGTCGGAGCCCGAGGCGGCGGTGCTATAGGCCAGGTACTTGCCATTCGGGCTGACGGCCAGACCGGCCAGCGCCACGGTGCCATCGGTGGCCAGCGTGTTCGGATCCAGCAGCAGGCGCGGCGAGTCGCTCAGCGACTTCATGGTGTACAACACGGCCTGATTCTGCAGGCCGTCGTTACGGCTGTAGAAGTAGCGCCCACCTTCCTTGAACGGCACGCTGAAGCGCTCAAAGTTCCAGAGTTTGGTCAGGCGTGTCTTGATCGCTTCGCGGCGCGGGATTTGCGACAGATAGCTTTGCGTCAGCTGGTTCTGGGCCTGGACCCAGGCGGCGGTCTCCGCGCTGTTCGCGTCTTCCAGCCAGCGATACGGATCGGCGATGGTAACGCCGTGGTAGTCATCCTGCTGGTCCACGGTGCGGGTGACCGGGTATGCCAGTCCTTGGCCGTTGGCCGGGCAGCTTTGTGCCATGGCGTTACCCTGGGCGCCGCCGATGGCGATCAGGCCTGCAAAAAGTGTCGCGCGTCGAAATTCCATAGTGATCCAGATCTCCTTAGAAGAGCCTGATCATAACGTGAAATTTAACAAATATGAAACGTTAGCAGTGCCACACTGGCATCTTTTATTTGGTGTCGGCAATCGGGATCGGTGGCTGCCATTTTTCCAGCCAGGCCACCAACTGGTCGCCCGGAATCGGACGGCTCATGAAGTAACCCTGCCCCTGATCGCAGCCATGCTTCAGCAGCAGACGCCACACAGCTTCGCTCTCGATCCCTTCAGCGACCACGCGCAAGCCCATGGCGTGGCCAAGTTCGATGGTAGAGCGCACGATCTTGGTATCGCCTTCGTCGTTCTCCATATTCAGCACGAAGGATTTGTCGATCTTCAGCTCATCCACCGGCAAGCGTTTCAGGTACGCCAGCGAAGAATAGCCGGTACCAAAATCGTCAATCGACAAATCGACACCCATCGCATGCAGGCGCTCCAGCGTTTGCTGCGCGCGTACCGGATCGTCCATGATGGCGCTCTCGGTAATCTCGAGGCAGAACGAGGAAGGTGCGAGCTGGTGGCGCGCCAGAATGTCGGCGAACTTGACCGGCAGGTCCTGGTCCAGCAGGTCGCGGGTCGACAGGTTGACCGAGACCTTCAGATGGATACCCTTGTCCGCCAGTTCGTGGCACAAGGCCGCCGACTGATCCAGCACCCAGCGCGTCAGCACCCGGATAAAGCCGGTCTGCTCGGCGAACGGGATAAACTCGTCCGGGAACACGTTGCCACGCTCGGGATGCACCCAGCGCACCAGCGATTCCATGCCCACCACCTTGCCGGTTTCGAGCATGATCTTGGGTTGCACGTGCAGGCGGAATTCGTTGCGCTCAATCGCGTTGCGCAATTCGGTCAGCAGGCCCAGACTCTTTTCGCTGGACTTGTCAAAGGCGCTGTCATACACCACCGCGCCGTCGTTGCGCTGCTTGGCCGCATACATCGCCACTTCGGCCATGCTCAACAGGGCTTCACCATCTTCACCGTGCAACGGGAAGCCGGCCACCCCGACGCCGGCGCCAATGTCGACCATCTGGTCTTCCAGCGATAGCGGCGTCTCCAGTGCCTGCAGCACTTCGGCCGCCACCAGCAACGCCTGCTCCAGCGTCGCACCGGGCAGCAGCACGGCAAATTCATCGCCGCCCATGCGTGCCACCTGCGCCGACGACTGGCGCCCGGTGCAACTGACCGATCGTGCCGACCTGCGC
>JBGSBQ010000650.1:0-2675 GCA_041730475.1 Sphingomonadaceae bacterium | reverse complement strand
CAAGCACATAGCCGGCGGCCAGCTGGCTGTAGGTGGTGCCGCTGCCGGGCGTGATCACCGCTGTGCTGCCATCGCTGAGTACCTTGCTGATGGCCGTCACAGCGCCGCTGCTGTCGATGCTGAACTTGGCGCGGTCCCGCGGTTCCACGTCGAGCAGCGTGGTGGCGCTGCCGGACTGGATGAAGCTATGTGCTTCGGAGGTGATGGCATACAGGCCCGCCGTGCCGGACTTGGCATAGGTGGTGGTTTCGATGGCGTGGCCGGCGATCGTGGTTTCGGTGATCGTGCCGTCGGTCGCCACGCTGTACGAAGTGGTGGCGCCAATCGTCAGCGCGTGGCTGCTGGTCTTGCTGCCGTGTGTGTCGGTAACTGAGACGGCCGTCACAGCGCCGTTGGCAACGGTGAAAGCGTAGCCGAAAGTGTTGCTGCCGTTCACCGTGGTGGGGTTGGTGATGACGGTTTTTTCGGCAATCAGGTGGTACAGCGTGGCATCCGTTGCATCGACCGCGAACTGCAAGGTTTCCGTGCCCTTGGTGGTGGTAATGGTCTCCGTGATGGTGCCGGTGCCGACCGTAAAGCTGGCCGTGGTCGGGATCGTCACGGTAACGGTATGGCTGCCGATGACGCGCTGTTCTGCCGTCACGACGCCGTTGCTGACGGTGAATTTGTAGGCGCTGGTGGTATCGCAAGCGTAGCCTGCGCCGTGGTCAAATTTCAGAATGTCACTGTTGCTGAATTGATTACTTTTGCCCATCATGGCCTCCTCGTTGAAAGTGAGTTCAGGCTAATTGAGCTGGACAAGCCAGACAATGAGGGCTCGCGTAAATCTTGCGCAGCAATATATTACAAAATGTTTCCGGACTCGCTCAGGTAGCGCAGTGCCTCGTCCGCCAGCCACGCGCGGAAGTAGTTCAGCGTGCTGGATTCGGCCTTGCCTTCCGGGTACAGCAAGCGATACGTGTTGCCACTTTCGAAAGGATGGCTGACTGGCATGCACAGTGCACCGGCCTTCAGCTCATCTTCCACCAGAAACGGCGGGACCAGCGCCACCCCCATCTGGTGAATCGCGGCGTGAGTCAGCATCGAGAACAACTCGAAGCGCAAGCCCGTCATGTCATGCTCGACCGTCAACCCCTGCGACTCAAACCACTGGCGCCAGACATAGGGGCGCGTGGTTTGCTGCAGCAGCGGATAGGCTTGCAGCTGGGTTGCATCGAGGCTGGTGTGGGGCGCGATCAGGGCCGGGCTGCAGACCGCCACCAGATTTTCGCGCATCAGCGTATCGGCCCGCACGCCGGGCCAGACCGCCTCGCCACAATGGATGGCGGCATCGAAGTCGGTGCCGTTGAACAGGAAGGGGCGGGTGCTGGTGGTCAGGTTGACGGTGATGTCCGGATGGACGCGCTGGAAGCGGGCCAGCCGCGGGATCAGCCAGCGCGTGGCAAAGGTCGGCAGCACGGCCAGTTCCAGCGTACCGCCGAGGCCACGGTGGGCCATCAGTTCCAGCGTGTCACGTTCGACCGCGTTCAGGCGCAGCGCGACGTGGCGGCTGTAGGTGCGGCCGGCGTCGGTCAGCGTGACGCCGCGTTTGCTGCGATGGAACAGCTGGACGCCGAGGAAGCTTTCCAGCCCGGCCACCTGACGGCAGATTGCACTCTGGGTCAGGGCCAGCTCGTGAGCGGCTTTGGTGAAGCTCTCGTGACGGGCCGAGGCGTCAAACGCCATCAGGGCCCAGGTGTTCGGAATTTTTCGGCGCATGGGGTTGGGTTTGTTGGTCGACGTGTGCGTAAAACGCACAAGCGGGTGCGCATTATGCGTTTGCCTCACGCGGGAATGCCCTATATCTTATCGTGAAACAGCCACGCTATCAGTTTTCTCGCAATGCAGCATATGCGAAATTGGAACGACAGCGGGGCTCCACCCTCTCACTACACAGCAAGGACCGCCATGACCTCGACCTCTTCCCGCGCCCAATTCCACTGGGATGACCCATTGTTGCTGGACCAGCAACTGAGCGACGACGAGCGCATGGTACGCGATGCGGCGGCGGCCTACTGCCAGGACAAGCTGGCACCGCGCATCCTCGAAGCGTTCCGCCATGAAAAAATGGACACCAGCATCTTCCGCGAAATGGGCGAGCTGGGCCTGCTGGGCCCGACGATCCCGGAACAATATGGCGGTCCGGGCCTGAACTACGTGGCCTACGGCCTGATCGCACGCGAAGTCGAGCGCATCGATTCCGGCTATCGCTCGATGATGAGCGTGCAGTCGTCGCTGGTGATGGTGCCTATCTACGAATTCGGCACCGAAGCGCAGAAGCAGAAATACCTGCCGAAGCTGGCGAGCGGTGAATGGATCGGTTGCTTCGGCCTGACCGAACCGAACCACGGTTCCGATCCCGGTTCGATGATCACCCGCGCCAAGAAAGTGCCGGGCGGCTACGCGCTGAGCGGCGCCAAGATGTGGATCACCAATTCGCCGGTGGCCGATGTGTTCGTGGTCTGGGCCAAGGACGATGAAGGCGCGATTCGCGGCTTCGTGCTGGAAAAAGGCATGGCGGGTCTGAGCGCACCGGCGATCCACGGCAAATTCGGTCTGCGCGCCTCGGTGACGGGCGAGATCGTCATGGACAATGTATTCTGCCCGGAAGAGAACGCCTTCCCGGACGTGCGCGG
>JBGSBQ010000649.1:0-2640 GCA_041730475.1 Sphingomonadaceae bacterium | reverse complement strand
GGCCTGGTAACCGGACATGCCACCTTCAATCAGGCTGGCGGACAGGGTGTACGCCGGAATGCACATGACCATCCCGACCCACAGCGCGGCAAAGTGATACCAGCGCCAGGTGCGCTGGGCTGCCGTTGTCGGCGCCAGGTCTTCATTCCAAAGTTGCGTACTGCCAGACGGTTCCATACTCACGTTGATCTCTCCCAGGGTTAATCGTGCTCTCAGTCGCTGCAAGTTCCGTACCTATGCCACAGCTTATGCCGCAGTCTTCTCGGCGCGCGGATTTCGCGGGTCCTGGGTCCAGTTCATATACGGTTTATCGGTCTGCTGTGGCACCATCGTGATGCAGCCCTGCACCGGACAGGTGATCTCGCACAAATTACAACCAACGCACTCCTCCTTGATGACCTCATAGGTGCGCACGCCAGCGGCATCGATCAGCTGTGCAATCGACTGGTGCGAGGTATCTTCGCAGGCTACATAACAGCGGCCGCACTTGATGCAATCGTCCTGATTGATCTGCGCGATGACCTGATAATTCATGTCCAGATATTTCCAGTCGGTGGTGTTCGGTACCGCCTTACCGGAGAACTCGCTGATGTTCTTGTAGCCCTTCTCGTCCATCCAGCGCGACAGGCCATCTTTCATCTCTTCGACGATACGGAAGCCATGCAGCATGGCGGCGGTGCAGACCTGCACGCTGCCCGCACCGAGCGCGATGAACTCGGCCGCGTCGCGCCAGTTGCTGATGCCGCCGATGCCGGAAATCGGCAAGCCTTTGGTGGCCGGATCGCGGGCGATTTCGGCCACCATGTTAAGCGCAATCGGCTTCACCGCCGAACCGCAATAACCACCGTGGGTGCTGGCGTTGCCGACGATGGGGAACGCTACCATCTGGTCCAGATCCAGATGCGTGATCGAGTTGATGGTGTTGATCAGCGAGACCGCATCAGCACCGCCAGCCTTGGCGGCGCGCGCCGGGGCACGCACGTCGGTGATGTTCGGCGTCAGCTTGACGATCACCGGCAGCTTCGAGTGCTTCTTGCACCAGCTGGTCACCATCTGCACATACTCGGGAACCTGCCCGACCGCCGCACCCATGCCGCGTTCCGGCATGCCATGCGGGCAGCCGAAATTCAGTTCGATGCCATCGGCGCCGGTAGCTTCCACCAGTGGCAGGATATCAGCCCACAGCTTTTCCTCGCACGGCAGCATCAGCGAGACGATCATGGCGCGGTCGGGCCAGTCCTTCTTGACCTGGGTGATCTCGCGCAGATTGATTTCCAGCAAACGGTCGGTAATCAGCTCGATGTTGTTGAAGCCGAGGACTTCGCGGTTCTTACCGTAATGCGCCGAATAGCGCGACGACACGTTGACGGCAGCCGGGTCTTCACCCAGCGTCTTCCACACCACGCCAGCCCAGCCAGCCTCGAAAGCGCGCACCACGTTGTAGGCCTTGTCAGTTGGTGGCGCGGAGGCCAGCCAGAACGGATTCGGTGCTTTGATGCCGCAGAATTCTATGCTCAGATCAGCCATTATGCGGCCTCCAGTTTCGTCGATTGGTTAACATTCAAATCGTGATGTATCGCATGTGCTGCCAGCTTGCCATGCTGTACCGCCTGCACCGTCAGGTCCTGGCCCGGCGCCACGCAATCGCCACCGGCGTAGATCCCTGGCAGCACGGTGCGGAACTGCGCGTCGACGTGGATCTTGTCACCGTCGCGCTGCAGCGTTTTCGCCAGCGGGTCGCTGATGCTGGCCTCATCGATGCTCTGGCCGATGGCCTTGAAGATGGCATCGGCGGCGATGTCGAAGGTCTCGCCGGTGCCACTCAGGCGGCCGTTGACGACGGCAGTTTTTTCGAAGCGCATACCACGCACGCGGCCCGCATCGTCCAGCAGCACCTGCTGCGGCTGGGCCCAGGTGCGCATCCGTACCTGATTCTCCAGCGCGATATGCTGTTCGTGTTCGGTTGCACTCATCGCCTCGACGCCACGGCGATATACCAGCGTGACTTCTTCCGCGCCCAGACGCTGGATTTGCACCGCCATATCGATCGCGGTATTGCCGGCGCCGATGACGATGGCGCGCGCCGGCAGCGGCAGTGCCGACAGGTCATCAGCCTGGCGCAGCGCGGCGATGTAATCAACCGCCGCCAACAGGCCCGGCGCATCTTCGCCGGTCAGGCCCAGCTGGCGGCTGGCGCCAAGGCCGAGGCCGAGGAACACGGCATCGTATTGTTCACGCAGGGTTTGCAGTTGCAGATTGCCGCCCAGCTTCTGGCCATGCTGGATTTCGATCCCACCTATGCCGAGCAGGAACTCGACCTCCTTTTGTGCGTAGTCGTCGGTCAGCTTGTATTTGGCGATGCCGTATTCGTTCAGGCCACCGGATTTTTCCTTGGCTTCGAAGATCACCACATCGTTCCCCAGCATGGCCAGACGGTGGGCGCAGGACAGGCCGGCCGGACCGGCGCCGACCACGGCGATCTTCTTGCCAGTCGATGCGGCGCGCTGGAATGGATGTTCCTTGAGCGTCATGTGATCGGTGAGCGCGTCCCACTTTTCCAACTTCAGCTTCAACACCTGCGGGCGCCCGACGCCACAACAATCTACGAAACTCTTGTTGGTCAGAAAATCGGGTGCTGCA
>JBGSBQ010000648.1:0-2680 GCA_041730475.1 Sphingomonadaceae bacterium | reverse complement strand
GATGCTGGCGCACCCGGCCACCACGGCAACCACGCTGACGATGGCGAGGCGACCCAACAGGCGAAGGCTGTGACGTTTCATACACTCTTTCTTGAATCAGAATGGCTGTCATTATTCCACAGCGGCGAAAAGTAGTGTTATAGTTCACTACAACACCACATCATCAAAACACAGGAGCAGCCATGACCATAGGCTGGAATGACAATACACCGATCTATCGCCAGCTCAAGGAACGAGTCATCGGCATGATGCTGGACGGCTTGTTGCAGCCCGGCGATGCCCTGCCCTCGGTACGACAGGTGGCAGCCGATTATCAATTGAATCCGATCACTGTCTCGCGCGCCTATCAGGAGCTGGTCGACGAGACCTTGGTCGAAAAACGAAGGGGATTAGGCATGTATGTGACCGAAGGCGCCCGCGACAAACTGCTGGCGAGCGAACGCGCGCGCTTCCTGCGCGAAGACTGGCCGGTGATGCTGGAACGCATACGCCGGTTGGGGCTGGATCTCGATCTGCTGCTGCAACCACTGCAACGCCCGGAAGGCGGTGCCGCATGAGCGCCATCATCACGGCCAGCAAACTGGTCAAGCGCTACGGCAAGCAGCTGGCACTGGATGAGACCAGCTTCAGCATCGCTGCGGGCCGTATCGTCGGTCTGATCGGCCCGAATGGCTCGGGCAAGACCACGACGCTGAAAGCCATCCTCGGACTGACCCAGTTCGACGGCGAGCTATCGGTGCTGGGCATGGACCCGCGCCACCAGCGCGACCAGCTGATGCAGGAAGTCTGCTTTATTGCCGACGTCGCCATCCTGCCGCGCTGGCTGAAGGTCAAGGACGCGATCGCCTTTATTGAAGGCGTACACCCCCGTTTCAATCGCGCCAAGGCCGAGCAATATCTGGCCAATACCAAGCTGACCCCGGACATGAAAGTCAAAGCCATGTCCAAGGGCATGGTGGTGCAACTGCATCTGGCGCTGGTGATGGCGATCGACGCCCGCCTGCTGGTGCTGGACGAGCCAACGCTGGGACTGGACATTTTGTACCGCAAGCAGTTCTACCAGCATCTGGTGGAAGATTATTTTGACGCCGACAAGACCATCCTGATCACCACGCACCAGATCGAGGAAGTCGAGCACATCCTGACCGACCTGATGTTCATCCGTGACGGCAAGATCACGCTGGCTGCCTCGATGGATGAAATCGGTGAACGCTTCACCGAAGTCATGGTCGAGCCACAGTCGGTGGCGGCCGCCAGCGCACTGCAACCGATCAGCCAGCGCAGCGTCTTCGGCAAGTCCATCATGTTATTCGATGGCGTGGAGCGCGCCCAATTGGCCAACCTCGGCGAATTACGCACCCCTGGCGTTGCCGACCTGTTCGTCGCCACCATGAAAGGAAGCACCACATGAAAACGCTGAAATGGCTGCTACGCCGCGAACTCTGGGAACACAAAGGCATGCTGGTATGGGCGCCCACCGTGGTCGCCGCGCTGATCGCGGCACTGGCATCGCTGGCACTGCTACTGGGGCGCAACATCACGCTGAACAGCGCGACCGGCGCCACCGACATCGGCTCGGTCAGCATTGAAGGCCATATGCGCCAGCAGATCGTCGATGCGATGGCGCAGACCTATATGGCCGCCGCCGCGCCGCTGTACCTGATGCTGGCTTTCCTGGTGTTCTTCTACTGTCTCGGTGCGCTGCACGATGAGCGGCGCGACCGCAGCCTGCTGTTCTGGAAATCACTGCCCGTGTCAGACCAGATGACGGTGCTGTCCAAAGCAGTACTGGCGCTGGTGGTGGCGCCGCTGATCACAATAGCGATCGCGCTGGCACTGGCGCTGTTCGTGCTGCTGTGCGCCAGCGGCGCGCTGCTGGCGCATGGCACCAACCTGTTCGGCAGCCTGCTGCTGGCGCCGGAGCTGTATCTGGCGCCGCTGCGCGTGCTGGGCATGTTGCCGGTCTATCTGCTGTGGGCCCTGCCCACCGTCGGCTGGCTGCTGCTGGTGTCCAGCATGGCACGCTCCAAGGTCTTCCTGTGGGCTGTCGGCACCCCGATAGCGGCCGGTTTGCTGCTGCTATGGGCCGAGCGCGCACTGAAGCTGGCCGTCGACGCCCATTGGTTTATCGAAAACATCGTCGATCGCATCCTGCTGGGTGTGGTTCCCGGTTGCTGGTTCTTGTTCGAGATGGACCGCACGGCCATGACCGCGCTGATGGAACGCCAGACCGTGCTGCAACCGCATACGCTGCTGGCGGCATCCTGGGCCACACTGGGCAACGCCAGTGTCTGGCTGGGCGCTGCCGCCGGTATCGCCATGCTGGCCGCGGCCTGCTGGATGCGCCGCCGTCGCGAAGAAGCCTGAATCCCGAGCGTCAGCTAACATCACAGTGTGAATTTTCCCGGTGGGCACGGTAGGTGTTTGTTAAAATGGCTACATAAAAACACCCCGGAAGCCACCCACTGTGACAATCCGCCGCCTTCTCTGCGCAGCGATACTGAGCCTGACCTTGGGGCCGGCATGTGCCGAGATCGTTCAGGCCTGTGCCGACCAGGCCGAAATGCCGCCGTATGTGTATGCGGAACGCATCAATGGCGCCAAGGGTGAGCGCGTCACTGGCGCCAGCGTCGCCCTGCGAGTTCAGATACAATGGAGCAACCTTGGGCGTAATTTGCCA
>JBGSBQ010000647.1:0-2689 GCA_041730475.1 Sphingomonadaceae bacterium | reverse complement strand
ATCCCGTTCTGGCTGGTGATGGCCAAGGTATTCGACAAATCGAGCACCACGGCCGCCGTCATACTGGCGTTCGCCGCCGTGCAAGTAGTGGTTCACATGGTCTACTTCCTGCACATGAACGGTAAAGTCGAAGGCGGCTGGTCGATGCTGGCCATGCTGTTCACGGCGGTCTTGCTGGTGATCGTGTTGTCGGGCTCGATCTGGGTCATGTACCACATGAACGTCAACATGATGCCTGCCATGGGCACCGACGTGCACAATATGCAAGACATGCAATGACGGGCGGGACGGACAACACTGGTGCGCTGCCGGCGCGCGGTGCTGTCCCGTCTCCTCGTGGCAAGACCCTGCGCATCAGTGTGGCCATCATCGCCACGCTGATGTTGGCAGGGTTTTTTGCTTTGGGGACGTGGCAGCTGTTCCGCCTGCAGTGGAAGCTGGCGCTGATCGAACGGGTCGAGCAACGCGTGCATGCGGCGCCGCAGGCGGCACCGGCGCCTGCGCAGTGGGCGCAGGTGAGTGCCGAGCGTCATGAGTACCTGCATGTACGCGTCAGCGGCCGCTATCTGCCGGCATCGGCCACGCAGGTGCTGGCATCGACCGGGCGTGGCATCGGCTACTGGGTGCTGACGCCGCTGTGTAGCACGGATGGCAGCATCGTCATGGTGAATCGCGGTTTCGTGCCGGCGGGCGCCGGGGGCTGGAAAGCCCAGCCGGCGCCACCCACGGCGTCTGGCCCGGCCGCCTGCGCCAGCGCCAGTGGTGAGCAGGTCAGCGTCACCGGCTTGCTGCGCCTGAGCGAGACCGCCAGCCATGCGCTGCGCCAGAATGAACCGGCGCGCAATTACTGGTATGGCCGCGATCTGCAGGCGATCGCCAGCGCCCGCGGCCTGCCGCCAGTGGCACCATACTTCATCGATGCCGATGCCGCGGGCGAACAGCCACCACTGGCGCTGAGTGCAGCACCTCAGCCCTTGGGCGGAATGACGCTGGTCCAGTTCCCGAACAACCATTTGGTTTATGCTGTCACCTGGTTTGCACTGGCGCTGATGATGGCCGCTGCGATCTACTGGGTGTTGCGCGATGCGCGCCACGCCCGGCCCGATTGAATCACCCGGAAGGACCGATGGCACCAACCCCTGACAGCGTCGCCGCCCCGGCGGCCGCCGCAAGTAGCGAACCGGCGGCAGCGAGCACCATCACGCACGCTGCCGGCCACAAGAATATGCAGCAGCTGATCCAGCTGCGCTGGCTGGCCGTGGTCGGCCAGATTTCCACCATCGCGATTGTCACGCTGGGCTTCGATGTGCGGCTGCCGCTGGCCCCCATCCTCGACGTGCTGGCCTGCCTGATCGCTTTCAACATCGCCAGCCAGTTGCGCTGGCATGAGAGCCAGGTGGTGCGCAACGGTGAACTGCTGCTGGCCTTGCTGGTCGATGTGGCCAGTTTGACGGCGCAGCTGTACCTGAGCGGCGGTACCACCAATCCCTTCATCTATCTGTATCTGCTGCAGGTGATCCTGAGTGCCGTGCTGCTGGAAAAGTGGTCGACCTGGCTGGTGGTCGGCGTCACGCTGGCCTGCGTAGCCGGGCTGGCCATCTTCGCCAAGCCGCTGACACTGCAGCTCGACCATGAACGCGGTATCTTCAGCCTGTACATGCAGGGCATGCTGATCTGTTTTGCGCTGAACGCCGGCCTGCTAGTGTTCTTCATCCACCGCATCCAGAACAATCTGCGCGCCGGTGCCGCCAAGCTGGCGGATCTGCGCCAGCGCGCCGCCGAGGAGGAACACATCGTCCGCATGGGCTTGCTGGCCTCCGGCGCCGCCCACGAACTGGGCACGCCGCTGGCGACGCTGGCCGTGATTCTTGGCGACTGGCGCCGCATGCCGGAGTTCAGCAAGAATGCCGAACTGCTGGAAGAAATCAGCGAGATGCAGACCCAGATCAAGCGCTGCAAGTCCATCGTCAGCGGCATCCTGCTGTCGGCCGGGGAGGCGCGTGGTGAGTCGTCGGCACGGACCACGATCAATACCTTCCTGGAAGAGCTGGTTGGTGAGTGGCGGCATAGCCGCCCGGTAACGTCCTTCGAATTTCGCAACAGCATCGGGCATGATTTGCCGGTGGTATTCGATGAAGCGCTGAAGCAGACGATCTGCAATGTGCTCGACAACGCGCTGGAAGCGTCACCCGAGTGGCTGCAACTGGAGGCGATGCGTGAGGAAGACTCGCTGGTTCTGGAAGTGACGGACCGTGGTCCCGGCTTCCTGCCGGCGATGCTGGCGCAATTTGGCAAGCCTTACCAGTCCAGCAAAGGCCGCCCCGGCGGCGGACTGGGTTTGTTTTTAGTGGTGAACGTGGCGCGTACCCTTGGGGGTGCGGTCAGCGCGCATAACCGCAGCGATGGCGGGGCCGTGGTGCGCATGACGCTGCCATTGTCCGCGATCGCCTATGAAGAGGATCCACACCATGACGACTGAACGTTTGCTGCTGATCGTCGAAGATGATGCGGCATTTGCCCGTACCCTGAGCCGTTCGTTCGAGCGGCGCGGCTACCGCGTGCTGCTGGCCGAGAATGTGGACGAGGCCAGCGGCCTGCTGGTACACCCGCCTGCCGCCCAGTGCCGACACCAACCACGTCGGCGGCCTCGGCCCGGATCGATCCGTCATTGCCCAGCGTCAGCGTCCAC
>JBGSBQ010000646.1:0-2708 GCA_041730475.1 Sphingomonadaceae bacterium | reverse complement strand
GCATATGTACGCCACCCTGTTTTCTGTGCAGGCATTCACGTACGTAGGATTTTCACGCAAGCATTTCAATACACAAAAAGACTTCACCCATATTGATGGCGCACTGCGAGCATGCCAGTACCTTATTGCGCTGGTGCTGCTTGTCGGCCAGCGTCAGCGCAAACGCGAGGTCGGACTGGCGCCGCTCGCGCTCGGCGCGGCTGGCTTCCGCCGCCACCCGCATGGTCGTGTAGTTGGAGATCTGCTGCGCATGTTCCGACTCGCGCGCCAGCAGCTCCAGGCGGCGCTGCGGGTTCGACAGGCGGAACAGGATCTGTCCCGCCGCCACTGGCGCGCCATCCTGCACCAGTACTTGCTCGACCCGGCCCGACTCGACCGCATCCAGCATCACCGTCTGTAGTGGCGCGGCGGTGGCCCGCAGCGCCACTTCGTCGCGAAACAGGCCAGCTTCTACCGTCGCGATGCGGGCGCTGGCCAGCGGCACTTGCAAGCCATGCGGACTGAGTTGCCACAGCAGCGCGCTCAGTGCCAGCAGCGCGCCCAGCACGGCGCCGGGCAGCGCGGCGCGGCGCCAGCGCGGGCGCGGCATCGGCTGGTCCATGGTGGCGCCGCTGGGACGCTGGTCGGGATGGGAAGCGGAAGTCATGCACGCTTAACCGCAACATCTATGCCACGCAAAAAACGGCGGCAACAGTGCGGTTTGCAGGCCCGCCTGTCCGCAACTGGACAGTACAGGTGTGCGGTTCCGGACACCTGTCCGTGCGGGCGTCGAATTGGCTGGTCGCTGGCGCCGACGTGCTGCTAGAATCGGCCCACACTTTCTGAACCGGCCACCATGAGCAGTGCTGCGCACATCCTGATTATTGATGACGATGCCTACGTCGCCTACGCGGCGCAACTGGTGTTGCGGCGCCGCGCCGCGCAGGTCCGGACGCTGGCCGAGCCGGCCCGGCTGGCGCGCTATCTGGAGGATGGTACGCCGGATCTGGTGCTGCTCGATTTTAACTTTACGCCCGGCCGTACCGATGGCGCTGAAGGGCTGGCGCTGCTCGACCAGTTGCGCGCCCTGCCCCGCCCGCCGCTGGTGATTGCCATGACGGCATATGCCGATGTCGCGCTGGCGGTACAGGCGATGAAGCGTGGCGCCAGCGATTTCATTACCAAGCCATGGGACAACGCGCATCTGGCCGCGACGGTAGAGGGCGCGCTGGCGCGCCGCACCGGCTTGCTGTCCCCTGCGGCCCCCGCGCTGGATGCCCTGATGGGTAATGCCCCCGCCATGCGCGAGCTGCGTGCGCTGATCGCCAGCGTCGGGCCGACCGAGGCCAACGTCATGGTGCTGGGCGAGAATGGCGTGGGCAAGGAACTGGTGGCGCGTGCCATCCATTTGTCCTCGCGCCGCGCCGCCGGCGAATTCCTCGCCGTCGACATGGGCAGCCTGCCGGAGACGACGCTGGAGAGCGAGCTATTTGGCCACCGCAAAGGTGCGTTCACCGATGCCCGCAACGACCGCGCCGGGCGCTTCCAGAGCGCGTCCGGCGGCACGCTGCTGCTCGATGAAATCGGTAACCTGCCGCTGGCCGCGCAGGCCAAGCTGCTGACGGCGCTGGAGCGGCGTGAAGTGACGCCGCTGGGCGCCGACCGGCCGCAATCGATCGACGTGCGCATCGTCAGCGCCACCAACCTCGATGAAGCACAGCTCTACGATGCGCAAGTATTTCGCCCCGACTTGCTGTTCCGCCTGAATACCATTGTGATGCGGGTGCCGCCGCTGCGGTCCCGGCCGGAAGATATCCCGCTGCTGCTGGCGCACTATCTGGCGCATTACCGCACCCAGTACGGCAAACCCGAAGTGCAGGTCGCTGCCGACGCCTTCGATGCCCTGTGCGCGCATGCGTGGCCGGGCAATGTGCGCGCCTTGCGGCATGCCTGCGAACGCGCCGTGATCCTGGCACTAGGGGACCAGTACCAGCTGGCTGACTTTGGCCTGCAAGGCGGGCCGGCGCCGCTGGCCAGTGCCGAGGTGCTGAAGCGTGATGCACTGACGCTTGATGTACTGGAGCGTGACGCGGTCGCTGCCGCGCTGGCGCAAGCGCAGGGCAATATCAGCCACGCGGCTCGCCTGCTCGGCGTCAGTCGCGCCGCGCTGTACCGCAAACTGGACAAGCATGGACTCTGAGCTGCGCCCCATGCTCCCGGTGCATCACTGGCTGCTGGCCTGCGGCACCGGCGTGTTGACGGCGGCCGCCTTTGTCGCCGGCGCCAACTATCCCGCCGCCAGCACGCCAGTCCTGGCTGGCAGTGCGGGCGCCGCGCTGGTGGGGTTGATGCTGCTGCGGCGCGGCTGGCCGCGACTACCAGCGGCGACATGGCCGATGGAGCGGCCGGTCGGCCGGCCGCAAGATCAGGCCGCCCAGGCAGCGCATGCGCTGGCGCTGGAAAGCCAGCTGGAATTCGCCCCGATCGCGCTGTTCCGGCTGCACGACGCGCCCGCGCACGGTCTGGAAGCCGTCAACGCCAATGCGCGCCGCTTGCTGGCGCCGGGCCGCGTCGTTGACGTTGCGGCATTGCGGGCCAGTCTGACGGCGCTGGTGGCCGGGCGGCGCAGTGTGATCGACATCGACACCGAACATGGCCGCGAACGCACGCTGGCGATTGCCAGTGCCCTCAGCGTCGAAGGCCGGCCGCAACGCCTGATCGCACTGATG
>JBGSBQ010000645.1:0-2713 GCA_041730475.1 Sphingomonadaceae bacterium | reverse complement strand
CCGATCGAGGTGCCGAGCGTGGCGATCAGGGTGGTGATCTGTTCCGACGACAGCATTTTTTCGAAGCGGGCTTTTTCGACGTTCAGCACTTTACCGCGCAGTGGCAAAATGGCCTGGAACTTGCGGTCGCGGCCTTGCTTGGCCGAGCCGCCTGCGGAGTCACCCTCGACGATGTAGAGTTCGCACAGCGCCGGGTCTTTTTCCTGGCAGTCGGCCAGCTTGGCCGACAGGCCGAGGCCGTCCATGATGCCTTTGCGGCGGGTCAGGTCGCGGGCTTTGCGGGCCGCTTCGCGGGCGCGCGCCGCTTCGACGATCTTGCCGCAGATGATTTTGGCGTCGTTCGGTTTTTCCTGCAGGTAGTCGGACAGCGTCTTGGCGACGATTTCTTCGACCGGGCCGCGTACTTCGGACGAGACCAGCTTGTCCTTGGTCTGGGACGAGAATTTCGGTTCCGGCACTTTGACCGACAGCACGCAGGTCAGGCCTTCGCGCATGTCGTCGCCAGAAATTTCGACCTTGGCTTTCTTGGCGAATTCTTGCTCTTCGATGTATTTGTTGATGACGCGCGTCATCGCGGCGCGCAGGCCGGTCAGGTGGGTGCCGCCGTCGCGTTGCGGGATGTTATTGGTGAAGCACAGCACCTGCTCGTTGTAGGCATCATTCCACTGCATCGAGACGTCGACCGAGATATTCGTGCCCTGGTCGGACATGCGCTCGCCGGTGGCCTGGAACACGGTCGGGTGCAGCACGGTCTTGGCTTTGTTGATGTATTCGACGAAGCCGCGGGTGCCGCCTTCGAAGGCGAAGATTTCTTCCTTGCCGGTGCGCTGGTCGCTGAGCTTGATATTGACGCCGTTATTCAGGAACGACAGTTCGCGGATACGCTTGGCCAGAATTTCGTAGTGGAATTCGACGTGGTTGAAGATTTCTTCGTCGGCCCAGAAGTGGACGTCGGTGCCGCGCTTGTCGGTGTCGCCGATGACCTTGATCGGCGAGACGGCAAAGCCGTCCTTCATTTCCAGCTCGCGGTTGACCGGCACGCCGCGGGCAAATTCCATGAAGTGGACCTTGCCGTCGCGGCGGATGGTCAGCTTCAGCAGTTTCGACAGCGCGTTGACGCAGGACACACCCACGCCGTGCAGGCCGCCCGAGACCTTGTAGGAGTTCTGGTCGAACTTGCCGCCGGCGTGCAGTTCCGTCATGACGATTTCGGCGGCGCTGCGTTTCGGCTCGTGCTTGTCGTCCATCTTCAGGCCGGTCGGTACGCCGCGGCCGTTATCGGTGATCGAGATCGAGTTGTCGGCGTGGATGGTGACGTGGATTTCGGTGCAATGACCGGCCAGCGATTCGTCAATCGAGTTGTCCAGCACTTCGAACACCAGATGGTGCAGGCCGGTGCCGTCCGAGGTATCGCCGATGTACATGCCGGGGCGTTTGCGCACCGCTTCCAGACCTTCGAGGATCTGGATGGAGGCGGCGCCGTATTCTTCGGTCTTGGCCGGGACTGGGACGGGATGCTCTGCGGGAATAGCGGACATGGACTGCTTTCTCAAATAACGACGTACTGGATACTGTTAAAAACCACGATCGCGTCGTTGCCGCGTGATGGGGAACCGATGCGTCGTGGAGCGGTCGCATGGGTTCCCGCCTGCGCGGGAACGACGGGGTTGCTACTTAAATGCGCATCGGCATGACGACATACTTGAAGTCGGCATTGTCCGGAATCGAGATCAGCGCCGACGAATTCGAGTCGCCCAGCGCGATGTTGACCTGGTCGCACTTCAGGTTGTTGAGTACGTCGAGCAGGTAGGTGACGTTGAAGCCGATGTCGACGCTGTCGCCGCCGTAATCGATTTCCAGTTCCTCGACCGCTTCTTCCTGGTCGGCATTGGTGGAACTGATCTTCATGCTGCCCGGCGTCATGATGCAACGCACGCCCTTGAACTTGTCGCTGGTCATGATGGCGGCGCGCTGCAGCGAGCGCAGCAGCTCATCGCGGCCGATCGTGAATTCGTTCTTGTAGCCCTTCGGAATGACCCGGGTGTAGTCGGGGTACTTGCCCTCGACCAGCTTGGAAATGAGCTCGATGTCGGCGAAGGTCAGCTTGACCTGGCTGGCGGCGATGTCCAGTTGCACGGGTTCATCGTTTTCTTCCAGCAGGCGCTGCAGTTCGATGATGGTCTTGCGCGGGATGATCACTTCCTGACGGGCAAAGGTCTGCTCCGTTTCTACCTGGCAGAAAGCCAGACGGTGACCATCGGTGGCCACGGCGATGACGTTATTACCGTCGAGTACCAGCAGCAGGCCGTTCAGATAGTAACGGATGTCTTGCTGGGCCATCGAGAAGTGCACCATGTTGAACAGGTGCTTCAGGGTCTTTTGCGGCAGGGTGACGCTGGCGCTGTAGCTGTCGGCCTGCTGGACGGTCGGGAACTCTTCGGCGGCCAGGGTTTGCAGGGCGAAGCGCGATTTACCCGATTGCACCGTCAGGCGCTTGTTCAGCAAGGTCATGGTGACGTCGCCCGATTCCGGCAGTGCGCGCAGAATGTCGAGCAGCTTGCGGGCTGCCACGGTGGTGCCGGTCACTTCCGCGCCAGAACCGATCTCGGCGTGGGTGGTGATCTGTACTTCAGTGTCAGTGGACAGGAAGGAGACGTTCTCGCCCTCTTTGCTGATGAGGATATTGGCCAGAATCGGCATAGTGTGCCGACGC
>JBGSBQ010000644.1:0-2717 GCA_041730475.1 Sphingomonadaceae bacterium | reverse complement strand
GGTTGATGGTCGCTTCCGGCTGGCCGGGCCGGAACTGGGTCTGCCACTGCAAATTGCACGCCAGAGTCTGTTCGACCGGCAGGGCACCCACTGGGTCTCGCTGTACGGCAATGTGTATTACCGGCGCGCCGGCGCGGCGCGCTTCAGCCCGGCCTGGCCGCGGCTGGACCTGATGGGCATGGCGGAAGCGCCGGACGGCACCATCTGGGCCTCGGACGCGGTCGACAGTTATTACAAGATGACGCAGACGGCGCCGCCGGGTGCCGCCCCGGTGCGCCCGGCCCTGCCCGGCAACGGCATGCATTTCGACCGCGACGGCGCCATGTGGCTGATGCGTGTCAACAGCGTCGAACGGCGGGTGCCGGGCCAGCCGCCGTCGCCGCGCCAGCTGCTGACCGTCGACCATGGCCTCAGCGGCGGCCTGCCGCAATGTTTTTTTCAGGACCGCGAGGGCAATATCTGGATCGGCACCTCGGCCGGGGTCGACCGCTTCCGCCGCAACCGCCTGAACGTGGTGCCGCTGGACTCGGATTTCGACCATCCTGCCATCGTGCTGGGACCGCGCAACGGCGTCTGGGCCGGCGACTACACCGGCAGCTGGCGCGAACTGGGCGCGGACGGCGAGCGCAGCGTGGCGCAGGAACGGCGCGTCTCGGCTCTGTACCGCGCCGCCGATGGCAGCGTCTGGGGCGGCAACGACCAGGCCATCTGGCAGCGCGATGGCGCCCGGCTGCTGGACTATCAGCCGCTGCCGAAAGAACTGCAAGGCTATCCGGTGCATGCGATCCAGGCTGACGCGCAGGGCGGCCTGTGGGTGGCGGTGGCGCGGCGCGGCATGTTCCTGCTGAAAAATGGGGTCTGGCAGCGCAATGGCGGACTGGCCGACCTGCCGGAACGGCACGCCTTCGCTTTGCTGCAGACCGCCTCCGGCAGCCTGTGGGCCGGCTACACGCGCAACCAGATCGCCCGCATCGATGGCCAGCGGGTCAGCTGGTATTCTTCAACGCAGGGACTGGAACTGGGCAATGTACTGGTGCTGTATGAACGCGATGGCCAGCTCTGGGCCGGCGGCGAACAGGGCGCGGCCTGGTTTGACGGCCAGCGCTTCCACATGTTGCGCGGCAGCGAAGGCGAGACCTTCCGTGGCGTGTCCGGCCTGCTGCGCAGCGCCGATGGCGCCCTGTGGCTGTTCGGCACCGATGGCCTGCACCGTATCAGCGCGACGCAACTGCAAGCATTGCAGCAGCAAACCACGCATGCGGTCAGCTTTGAACGCTTCGACGCGCGCGACGGCCTGATCGGCCAGCCATCGACGGTACGCCCGCTGACCACGCTGCTGGAAGCGGCCGATGGCAAGCTGTGGTTCGCCACCGCCAGCAAGGTCGGTTGGGTCGATCCGGCCCGCCTCAGCCGCAGCACGCGGCTGCCGCCGGTGCAGGTGCAGAGTGTGACGGTCGACGCCCACCACTACGACCCGCACCCCGGCCTGCAACTGCCGCAGGATACCCGCAGCCTGCGCATCGATTACACGGCCCTCAGCCTGAGCGTGCCGGAGCGGGTGCGCTTCCGCTACCGGCTCGACGGTGTCGACAGCGACTGGCAAAATCCCGGCACCCGGCGCCAGGCCTTTTACACCAATCTGGCACCGGGCCAGTACCGGTTCCGGGTCATGGCGGCCAACGAGGATGGGCTGTGGAATCCGCAAGAAGCGCAGCTGGACTTCCTGATCCAGCCTACCATAGCGCAGACCGCGTGGTTTCAGGCGCTGGCCGTGCTGGCGCTGCTGGTGCTGCTGTACCTGCTGTACCAGTTACGCCTGCAACAGGTCACGCGCCAGCTGCGCAAACGTATGGAAGACCGGCTCGACGAACGCGAGCGGATCGCGCGTGCGCTGCACGATACCTTCCTGCAAAGCGTACAGGGCTTGATGCTGCGCTTCCAGACGTTGCTGAAACGCCTGCCCGCGGACGGCGAGGCGCGGGCCCTGGCCGAGACCATCCTCGACCAGGCCGACCAGGTGCTGGTCGAAGGCCGCAACCAGGTGCATGGACTGCGCAGCACCACGCTGGCCGCCAGCGATCTGGCCCAGGCCTGCGCTGAACTGGGCCGCTCATTGCAGGAACAATACGGCCTGCCGTTTACGCTGCTGGTCTCGGGCCAGCGCCGCGCGCTGGTGCCGGAAGTGGCCGAGCAGATGTACGCGATCGCCAGCGAGGCGCTGCACAACGCCTATCGCCACGCGCAAGCCTGTCAGGTCGAACTGGAACTGGTGCACGGGCGCGAATACTTCCGTTTGCAGGTGCGTGACGACGGCCGCGGCATCGATGCCGACGTGCTGGCGGCCGGCCAGCGTCCCGGCCACTGGGGCCTGACCGGCATGCGCGAGCAGGCCTGCAAGATCGGCGCCGAGGTCGAGTTATGGAGCGCGCCCGCCAAGGGCACCGAAGTGCGCCTGCGGGTGCCGGTGCGGCGCGCCTATCTGGTGCCGCCGCGCCGCACGCTGGTACAAAGCGTGACCGCCTGGCTGGCCCGCATGGACGCCTAGTTGCCGGCGCCGACCGCGCTCAGATCGATGATGCCACGCTCCAGTGCCAGCGTGACGGCGTGGGTGCGGTCGCTGGCATTGAGCTTGGCGAGGATGCTCTTCATGTGAACCTTGACAGTCTCCTCGGAGATCGCCAGCAGTGCGCCGATACGTTTGTTACTCTGGCCGGCGG
>JBGSBQ010000643.1:0-2724 GCA_041730475.1 Sphingomonadaceae bacterium | reverse complement strand
CCACGCCGCGCGGCCAGTTCAGCGACTGGATCCACGCGTTGCGGCCGTGGCCGGGTAAAGTCAGGGTTTGCATAGTTCGGGTCCTCTCACGTTTGGCGGGCCGGGCGGCCCGCCATGCGAATTACTTCTTGCCGGCGGTTTCTTTCCACTGCTTCAGGAACGCCATGCGCTTCTGTGGGCCGAGGAATTGCAGCACGATGGGGTGCACTGGCACCGGCTTGATATTGTCTTTGCCGATCTGCTTGATCAGCTCCGCCGAGGTGGTCTCGCCGGTGACATCGGCACGAATCGCAAACAGCTTGGATTCGTTGGCGATAATGGTCTGGCCGCGCTTGGACAGCAGGTAGTCCAGCCACAGCTTGGCGGCGTTGACGTTCTTGGCAGCCTTGTTGATGAAGAACACACGCGACATCACCAGCGTGTAATCCTTGGTCAGCGCCACACCAATCGATGGATCGGTCTTGGCGCGCACCAGCGCATAGGAACCCAGCACGTTGTAGCCGATCAGGTTCTCGCCCGACGAAATCCGCTCCATCATGGTGCCGGTCGACGACTGCACGCGCACCTTGGCTTCGCCGAAGGCATTTTCCAGCTCAGGGAACTTGGTGCCCAGCTCACGCGCATCCTGCGTCATGAACATGAAGCCGACGCCAGACTTTTCGATATCGTAGGTGGTGACCTTGTCCTTGAACTTGGGTTGCAGGATCAGCTTGGCAAATTCAGCGTGGGTCTTCGGCACTTCCTTGGCATCGACCAGACGCTTGTTGTAGACGATGGCGGCCGGCTCGAACGTGGTGCCATAGGCCTGGTCATCCCACACCGCCCAGCCGGGGATGTTCGCAACTTCCACCGATTTGTATTTGAGCGCATAGCCGTCCGAGGCCAGGCGCATCTGCAAGTCCATGGCCGACGACCACATTGCATCGGCGGTATTGCCGCCGGCTGCCACTTCCGAGATGAAGCGGTTGTACACCTCGGTCGAATTCATGTCGTTGTATTCGACCACGATGCCCGGATACATGGCCTGGAAATCCTTGATCAGCGGCTGCGTCGCCTTGCTGTCAGTGGCGCCGTACATTACCAGCTTGCCTTCCTTCTTGGCGCCGTCGATCAGCTTCTGATAATCGGCGGGATAGCCGGCCGGCACTTGCGCCAGTGCAGCGCCAGCCAACAGCGTGGTGGATGCGGCCAATGCAGCGGCCAGGGTCAGTTTCAATGTCATGTCATGTCTCCGTAGTTTTATATTTTCACCTTAGCGCACCAGCCCCAGTTCGGCGGCGCGCTTGCCGTAGTCGTCCACGGCCTTCCTCACATAAGCCGACAGGGCCTGCCCTGTCAGCGCAAACGGATAAAGTCCTGATGCCGCCCGCATCTGCGCAAACTGCGGCGTGGCCAGCACCCGGTCGAATACCTTGACCCAGTGGCGGTAGTCGGCGTCGGCCACCTGTGGCCCCATCCATACGCCGCGGATGATCGGCCACACCACATCAATGCCCTGCTCGCGCGCGGTCGGCACATTCGCCAGTACACCCGGCAAGCGCTGCTCCGACAACACCGCCAGCACCCGGGTGGCCGGCCTGCCATCCTTGCCGGCGCCGGCATACAGCGTCGCTTCCGAGGCATCGCCCGATACCACCTGCACGAAGTTCGCGTGCATCGCGGTGAACGCTTCGCCACCGCCTTCCAGCGCCACGAAGCGCAGCACCTTCGGATCGATGCCGGCACTGCGCACCACCATCGCCATCTTCAGCCAGTCCTGGCTGCCGATGGTGCCGGAGACGCCGATCAATACCCGTTCCGGGTGCTGCTTCAGCGCTGCGACCAGTTCGCCCAAAGTCTTGTAAGGCGAATCGGCACGTACCGCGATCATGCCGTAGTCGGCGCCCAGTGCCGCCACCCAGCGCACATCTTCGGCATGCGCCTTGCCGAACTTGCCCTGCGCCAGATTCAGCAGCGAACCGCCGGAAAAGGCCACCAGCGTATTCGGCTCGGCGCGCCGCTGCGACACCAGCGAATGCCAGGCCACTGCGCCGATACCGCCCGGCAGGTAACTGATATGCATGTCAGCGGTGGGTGCGGCGGCCTGCCCCTGCAAGGCCTGCAAGCCTTTGTGGGCCAGCTTGCAGGTCAGGTCCATCGCGCCGCCCGGTTTGGAGGGCACGATGCACTCCACCCCGGCCGAACGCGCAGGAACCAGCGCACCCGCCATCGTCAGCACAACCAACGCCAGCAGAACTTTTTTCATCACGTGTATTGAGTGTAGAACGGTGAAGCTTTCAAAGCGCTTTCAGATCACAGCGACGACAAAAAAATCTGTCGCCGCTGCGGAGGATGGCTTAGAAGCGATGCTGCATGCCGACCATCAGGCCATGCTGGTTCTGGCCAAAGCCGGCGTCGTCACGCGAGACACCGGTCAGCTGGCCATTCTTGGCCTTGGCATACGCGGCCGACACATGCAGGTCGGTGCGTTTCGACAGCGCGTAACGATAACGCGCCACGTACATGGTTGGATCGGCGTCCTTGCCGGCAGCGACATTTTTCACATTGATGTGATAGATGGCGCCGGTCAGCGTGGTCGCATCATCGGTCTTGTAGTTGATGCCGCCCCAGTAAGTGGTGGCGTCGACATCGGCGGTCAGCGCCTTGCCGGATACCAGTTTGTAGTCGCGTACCACGCCGGTCAGGCGCAGCTTGCCGTCCACGTAGTTGGCGCCCAGGTGCCAG
>JBGSBQ010000642.1:0-2743 GCA_041730475.1 Sphingomonadaceae bacterium | reverse complement strand
GAGCAGAATCACCACGTCTTTTTTCATTTCGACCAGACGTTTGGCTTTATCCAGCACAATATCGGCCACTTGCACGTGACGCGTCGCTCGATCGTCGAAGGTCGAGGCGACCACTTCGCCGCGCACCGAGCGTTGCATTTCCGTCACTTCTTCCGGACGTTCGTCGATCAGCAGCACGATCAGCGTGACATCCGGGTGATTCGCCGTGATCGCATGCGCAATGTGCTGCAGCATCACGGATTTACCGGACTTCGGCGACGCCACCAGCAGGCCGCGCTGGCCCTTGCCGATCGGCGAGATCAGGTCGACGATGCGGCCGGTGATGTTCTCGGCGCCATTCATGTCGCGTTCCAGGCGCAGCGGCTCATTCGGATGCAGCGGCGTCAGGTTTTCGAACAGGATGCGGTGTTTCGACATTTCCGGCGATTCGCCGTTGACCTTGTCGACCTTGACCAGCGCGAAATAGCGTTCGCCGTCTTTCGGGGTGCGCACTTCGCCTTCGATCGAGTCGCCGGTGTGCAGGTTGAAGCGGCGGATCTGCGACGGCGAGATGTAGATGTCGTCGGTCGACGCCATGTAGCTGGCATCCGGCGAGCGCAGGAAGCCGAAGCCGTCCGGCAGCACTTCGAGGGCGCCGTCGCCGAAAATCTGTTCGCCCGACTTGGCGCGTTTTTTCAGGATCGCGAACATCAGCTCCTGTTTGCGCAGGCGGGCCGCGTTGTCGATATCAAGACCGATGGCCATCTCCAGCAACGCCGAGACGTGTAGGGCCTTTAATTCAGATAAATGCATATGTGTTGAGGGTCCCGTGACGGGAACAGTAAAGGTAGGGGAGGGAACGACGTGGTGTTAGGTCTAGGGACCGCAAGCTGGTTGCGGTCCCGCCGATCAGAGGGCGCTGCGGGCGCAGCGCCGTCAGGCTGGTAGTTAGATGTTGCTTTCGATGAAAGAGGTCAGCTGGCCTTTGGCCAGGGCGCCCACTTTTTGCGCAGCGGCGACACCGTTCTTGAACAGGATCAGGGTCGGGATGCCACGGATGCCGAACTTGGCTGGAATGGCCTGGTTGGCGTCGACGTCCATCTTGGCGATCAGGATCTTGCCATCGTATTCCTTGGCGACTTCTTCCAGGATCGGGGCGATGCTCTTGCAAGGACCGCACCATTCAGCCCAGAAATCAACCAGCACAGGGCGGTCGGATTTCAGCACGTCGGTCTCGAAGGATGCATCGGTAATATGTTTGATGTTTTCGCTCATGGTTTCCTCAAATGAGGTCAGTGTGGGATTATTAACGCCTGGTGATTATGCCATCAGGAATCGCCTTTAACGTTGCTGCATTACAAGCAGCAGGTGGAGGCGATCTGCGCGAATTCAATGTGCTGGAAGGGATGGCAAGAAGGTCGGCAGGCGGGGATGGCTGAAATAATAACCCATTTTTTAGAAATGTGCGCCCAATTGTACAAATTGGCTAAATAGTTTGTCTAGATCGGCGTGGGCGGCGCTGTGACGCGCTGCAGCATTTCAGCCAGTTGTGCCGCCGCCAGCGGTTTCGGGCAGGCCCCCACCAACAGCAGGCCCTGTGCCGTGGCCAGCCGTTCGGCGGCGCGCAACACGCTACTGTCGACGCCGGACAACAGCAGCACGCTGCCGCGGAACTGGCGTGCGGCGGCATGGCGCAGGAATTCGATGCCATCCATGCCCGGCATGCTGAGGTCGCAGATCAGCAGATCCAGCGCCAGCGTGGCCAGCTGCGCCAGCCCGCGCCGCGCATCAGTTTCGCCCGTCACCTGATGCGGCCCCAACTCCTGCACCATCTCGCTCAGCAGTTCCAGCATGAAGGGATCATCGTCCAGCAGCAGGATGCGCAGCGCGGGCGTGGCCGGGGGGGTGGGTTAAGTCAGCGGTGGCGAAGGTGGTATGGGTCATGATCTGCTCAGTGATTTGCTCGAGCAGCGGCCACAGCCGCGCCAGCAGCGCACGCGCCTGCGTCGTCTCCTGTTCCGGGCTGGCCGCTGGCAGTTGTTCCATCTGCCAGCACAGTTCACCCATGCCGAGCGCGCCCACGGTGCGCGCCGCCGACTTGATGCGGTGCCCCAGTTCGCGCATCGCCTGCACGTCGCCACGTGCCAGTGCGGCGTCCATCGCGTCCAGCCCTTGCTGCGTACTATGCAGGAATTTGAAGGCGAACTTGCGGATTTTTTGCGGATGGTAGTCGAGCAGCTTGGCCAGCACCGACAGGTCGATCACGTCCGGGTTGCCGGGCAGCGTGGTCTTGAATGCGGGCGGGTTGGCGGCCAGCGGCGGCGGCGTGGCCGGCGTCTCGCGCTCTGGCAGCCAGTTGGCGATGGTCTGGTACATCAGCGCCGGCTGGATCGGCTTGGCGATGAAGTCGTTCATGCCGGCGTCCAGACAGCGCACCCGGTCCTCGCTGGTGGCGGTGGCAGATATTTCGATTCATAAGTAGGCTTAAAAAAAGACAATGCATTGTACCAAGCGTTGTACTCAAAAACGAATCAACTTACTTGAGCCGCTCTGCTTTCATCTCACGTCCACCTTGCTGAAGAACTAAGTGACTGGGAGGACGGCCCGATTGAACCTGCTGCTTGATACTCATGTTTTTCTTTGGCTGCTGTTTGATGACGAACGACTTGGGCACCCGGCAGCCGCCCTCGCTGGCCGCATCGTCGAACCAGTAGATACGGGCAGTGCCGACTTGTTCCTCCTTTTCAAAATCGAGTTGATTTTT
>JBGSBQ010000641.1:0-2746 GCA_041730475.1 Sphingomonadaceae bacterium | reverse complement strand
CGGCCAGGCAGTTGACTTGGGTGTTGCCCAGCACCTGGGCGTAGGCGATGGCCAGCTTGACCCCGGCGCGGAACTCCTCGACCCGGTCCGGGTGGCAGGCAATCCCGCGCTCCCCCGCCTCCCAGTTCCCCGCCGGGAGGTTATGCAGCACCAGTTCCAGCTGATTGTCCTTCAGGCGCTGGGCCAGATCGCTGGCTTCATACGCATACGGGAACAGGAATTCGACACCGGTAAAGCCGGCCTTGGCCGCCGCTTCAAACCGGTCCAGGAACGGTACTTCGTTAAACAACATGGTCAGATTGGCGGCCAGTTTGGTCATTGCGCTTCCTTTCGTTGGGTAGGGTCAAACAAGGTCAGTCCAGCAGGGCGATGGCGGTCGGTGCGTCGGCACCTTTCAGCGCCAGCTCTTCGAACTCATTGATCTTGTCGATCTCGGTGCCCATGGCGATGTTGGTCACACGTTCCAGTATCACTTCCACCACCACCGGCACCTTGAACTCTTCCATCCATTGTTTGGCCTGCGCGAAGGCATCTGGCAGGTCGTCAGCATTGGTGACGCGGATCGCTTTACAGCCCAGCCCTTCGACCACGGCGATGTGATCGACGCCATAGCCATTCAGCTCTGGCGAGTTAATGTTCTCGAACGCCAGCTGCACGCAGAAGTCCATATCGAAGCCGCGCTGCGACTGGCGGATCAGGCCCAGATACGAGTTATTCACCACCACATGCAGGTAAGGCAGCTTGAATTGCGCACCCACAGCCAGTTCTTCGATCATGAACTGGAAGTCATAGTCACCCGAAATAGCGACCCCCTTGCGCTGCGGATCAGCCGCCACCACGCCCAGCGCTGCCGAAATGGTCCAGCCCAGCGGGCCGGCCTGGCCACAGTTGATCCAGTGGCGGGCGTTATACACATGCAGGAACTGCGCGGCAGCGATCTGCGACAGGCCGATGGTGCTGACATAGCAAGTCTCACGGCCAAATGCCTTGTTCATCTCTTCATAGACGCGCTGCGGCTTGACCGGCACCTGCTCGAAGTGGGTCTTGCGCTGCATCGTGCGTTTGCGTTCCTGGCACTGGGCGACCCACGCGGAGCGGTCTTTCAGTTTGCCAGCCGCCTTCCATTCGGTCGCCACCTCGATCATCAGCTTCAGCGCGGCGCCGGCGTCGGACACGATGCCGAAGTCCGGGCCGAACACCCGGCCGATCTGGGTCGGCTCGATGTCGATATGGACAAATTTGCGGTCCTTGGTGTACACCTCGATGCTACCGGTATGACGGTTGGCCCAGCGATTGCCGATCCCGAACACGAAGTCCGATGCCAGCAGCGTGGCATTGCCATAGCGATGGCTGGTTTGCAGGCCGACCATGCCGACCATCAGCTTGTGATCGTCCGGTATCGAACCCCATGCCATCAACGTCGGGACCACCGGTACGCCGGTCAGTTCAGCAAACTGCACCAGCAAGTCCGACGCATTCGCGTTGATCACGCCACCACCGGCCGTGATCAGCGGATAGTCAGCATCGTTCAGCATCGTCAGCGCCTTCTCGATTTGCGCGCGGCTGGCCTTCGGCTTATACGCATCAAGCGACTGATAGGTGTCCGGGTCGAATTCGATTTCGGCCATTTGCACATCAAACGGCAAGTCCACCAGCACCGGGCCGGGACGGCCGGAACGCATGATGTGGAAGGCCTGCTGGAACACCATCGGCACCAGTGCCGGTTCGCGCACCGTCACCGCCCATTTGGTCACCGGCTTGGCGATCGACTCGATATCGACCGCCTGAAAATCCTCCTTGTACAGACGGGCGCGCGGCGCCTGCCCCGTAATACAGAGAATTGGTATGGAATCTGCCTGCGCAGAGTACAGGCCGGTAATCATGTCGGTACCGGCCGGGCCCGAGGTACCGATGCACACGCCGATATTCCCGGCCTTGGCGCGGGTATAGCCTTCGGCCATATGGGAAGCGCCTTCCACATGGCGCGCCAGAATGTGTTTGATGCTGCCCTGCTTCTTCAAACCAGCATAAAACGGGTTGATTGCGGCACCAGGAACGCCGAATGCCTGCGTCACGCCCTCTTTTTCCAATACGATTGCTGCTGCCTGTGCTGCTGTCATGCGTGCCATTGCCGTGCTCCCTGAGGTGAGAATTATGAGAATTAGAATGCGATGGATGCATCGTAGCGGGAATGGACGGCCATGATAAGATGACAAAATCTCGTTTGATTCGATACTGAAAATATCGAATAACTATGGAATAATCCATCCATGGACAAACTTACTCAAATCGAAGCCTTCGTCGACGTGGCCGAAAAGGGCAGCCTGGTCAAGGCGGCGCTGGGCCAGCACATCACCCCCGTGATGCTGGGCCGCCGCATCGACGCGCTGGAAAAGCGTCTTGGCGTCAAGCTGATGCACCGCACCACGCGGCACCTGACGCTGACCGAACAGGGCACGCTGTATCTCGATCATTGCCGCAAAATCCTCACGGATCTGGGCCATGCGGACCGCATCGTGTCCGAAGGACGGCACCGCGCCACGGGCCATCTGATTGTGTCGGCGCCGGCGGCGTTTGGACGCAAGCACGTGGCACCACATGCAGCAGGGTTCGTGCACGCCCATCCGGACGTGCAGATCTCTTTCAACCTGACCGACCGCGTGGTCGATCTGGTGCGCGATGGTTATGATGTCGGGATCCGCATCGGCGGGGTCATCGATCCCATCTTCGTCGCGATCAAGCTGGC
>JBGSBQ010000640.1:0-2746 GCA_041730475.1 Sphingomonadaceae bacterium | reverse complement strand
TTCCGGCCTCGTGGACGGAGTTCGGATCGCCTGTTTTGAGGGGGTGCCAGGAGGGGATGTCACGGCCTTTGGCGAGGATCCGGCAAGAGCACCATGATGAACGTGCTGACCGGGATTTATAAGCCGACCGACGGCAAGGTGTCATTTGCCGGTGCCGTGATTTCGGGGCGCACGCCGTCCGAGATCGCGCTGGGCGGGGTGGCGCGGACCTTCCAGAACGTGCAGCTGTTTGGTGAGATGACGGCGACCGAGAACGTACTGGTCGGCCTGCATAACACCTTCCACTCGAATGTGCTGGACGTGATGCTGCAAACCCCGCGTTACAAGCGCGAAGAGCAGGCCGCGCGTGAACGGGCTGCCAGCATTCTGGAGTTTGTCGGCTTGTCGGCGATGGCCAGCGAAGAGGCGCGCAACCTGCCATACGGGAAGCAGCGCTTGCTGGAGATCGGCCGCGCGCTGGGTCTGAGCCCGCGCCTGCTGCTGCTGGATGAACCGGCGGCAGGGCTGACGGCGCCCGACATCAAGGAGCTGATGGCAATCATCCGCAAGATCCGCGACCACGGCATCACCATCATCCTGATCGAGCACCATATGGACGTGGTGATGGCGTTGTCCGATACCGTGACGGTGCTGGACTTCGGGCAGAAAATCTCCGAGGGCAAGCCGGCCGAGGTGCAATCCGATCCGAAGGTGATCGAGGCCTATCTGGGCGGCAGCAGCGAAGAAACTGGCGGCATCTCCGCTCCGGCACACTGATAAGGACAGCACATGCTCTCGATCTCTAATCTGCATGCCGCATACGGCAAAGTCGAAGTCCTGCATGGCATTTCGCTGGACGTCCCGAAAGGAAAACTGGTGACGCTGATCGGCTCCAATGGCGCCGGCAAGACCACCACCATGCGTGCCATTTCCGGCATGCTGAAGCCCAAGAGCGGTAGCGTGACCTTGGGCGGCAAGGATATTACCAGCCTCGATTCGCACAAGATTGCGCGCGCCGGGCTGGCGCATTCGCCGGAAGGGCGGCGTGTGTTCTCGTCGATGACGGTCAGCGACAACCTGCTGCTGGGTGCTTTTCCGCGCTTTACCCGAGCCCGGCCCAAGGGCGATATCAAGCACGATCTGGAAAAGGCGCTGGAGCTGTTCCCTCGCCTGAAGGAGCGCCGCACTCAGTTGGCCGGCACCTTGTCGGGCGGCGAGCAGCAGATGCTGGCGATGGCGCGCGCCGTGATGCTGAACCCGGAAGTGATCCTGCTCGATGAGCCGTCGATGGGACTGGCGCCGATTCTGGTAGAAGAGGTATTCCGCATCATTACGCGGCTGAAGTCGGAAGGCGTGACGATGCTGCTGGTGGAGCAGTTCGCCGCTGCCGCGCTGAACGTGGCCGATTATGGCTATGTGCTGGAAAACGGCAGCATCTCGGTGCACGGCCCGGCCGAGAGCCTGAAGACGGATCCGAAGGTGATCGCTGCCTATCTGGGCGGCGGCGGGCACTAGTCCGGTTTTCGGCAAGAAATCAAGCCCACAGGTGCAAGCCTGTGGGTTTTTTTTCGCATATCAAAATTGTATACAAAATTCGTTGACAATGTTTTCACGCAGGTTCAATATCGTATCCAACTTGAGTACCAGCAGGCGCCATCTGTTTGCCGAAGGCGTTACTGAGCACTACTGAATCATTCATTTGTTTTGACGTACGCACGGCCATGGGCATGCCGTGCGGGTAGCAGTAGTAGCACCGTAACGCCCTATAAAAAAATAGATGGAGACTAGTTGATGAATCACTTGCTGTTTCAGGTCGAGGACCGACCACCGTTGTTGATGACCGTACTGCTGGCAGCGCAGCACATGCTGGCCGCGTTGGGTGGCATCATTGCCGTACCGCTGGTCGTGGGCGCCGCGCTGCAACTGCCGTCTGAGCAGATCATTACCCTGATTAATGCGGCGTTGCTAGGTTCCGGCATCGTCACGCTGATCCAGTGCAAAGGCGTGGGGCCGATCGGGATCCGCCTGCCTTGCGTGATGGGGACCAGCTTTGCCTTCGTCGGTGCCGCCATCAGCGTCGGCCTCGAACACGGCGTGTCCGGCATCCTGGGCTCGTCGCTGGCTGGTTCGGTGGTAATGATCGGCGGCAGCTTCTTCATGCCGCAGATCCGCAAGCTGTTCCCGCATGCGGTGACCGGCGTGGTGGTGACGATGATTGGTCTGCAGTTAGTCCCGGTGGCCGTCGACTGGGCCGCCGGTGGCCATGCGCCGGGTGCCGTTTATGGCGATCCGGCCAATCTTGGCATCGCCGCCTTCGTGCTGGCCACCGTGATCCTGCTGGTTCAGTATGGCAAAGGCATCGTCTCGGCTGCCGCCGTGGTGATCGGCATGTTCATCGGCTACCTGCTGTGCGCCGCGCTGGGCATGATCAACTTTGACAAGGTCTTGCATGCGCAGGTATTCGCGCTGCCGCAGCCGCTGCACTATGGGCTCAGTTTCCCGGTGTCGGGCATGGTGGCGATGGCGGTCGCCTTCCTGGTGACGTTGGTGGAAACCACCGGTACCTTCATGGCGCTGGGCGCCGCCACCAACACCAAGATGCGCGGCAAGACGCTGGCGCGCGGCATCCTGTGTGACGGCGTTGGCTCGGCGTTTGCGGCGCTGCTGTCCAGCCCTCCGGTGTCGACCTTCGCGCAGAACGTCGGCGTGGTGTCGTTGACCGGCGTCGCCAGCCGCCATGTGGTGGCGCTGACCGGCGTGATGCTGG
>JBGSBQ010000639.1:0-2753 GCA_041730475.1 Sphingomonadaceae bacterium | reverse complement strand
GCTGCGGGTCGGGCGGGTCGGGCGGCGCTGCGCGGGCAGCACGGCCACGCTGTCGACCAGTTCCTGCAGGCGCCGCAGCGCGTCTTCCCGGTTCGCTTCCTGGCTGCGTGATTGCTGCGCCTTCAGCACCACTACGCCATCCTTGGTGATGCGCTGGTCGCGCAGGGCCAGCAGCCGTTCGCGGATATGCTCGGGCAGCGAGGAGTTGGTGATATCGAAGCGCAGGTGCACGGCGCTCGATACTTTGTTGACGTTCTGCCCGCCGGGCCCTTGGGCGCGGATGGCGTTGAACTCCACCTGATTCAGATCGATCTCTATCATGCGCTGAATTTTACCGGCTGCGCCACCGCCCAGTAGCTGCCCTCGGTCGCATGCTGGCGCTGGCCGGCCATGGCGCGCGCGACAAACAGCGGGTGCTGCAGCGCTTCGTCGGTACGCAGGATGGGCGTGACGCAGCAATCGCTGGCCGCGAAGATGGCGCTCCACTCGGCCAGCGTGCGCTGCGCGAAGATCGCATCGAGTTCCGCTTTCAGCGCCAGCGCATCGGCGCCGCCGACCTGCTGGCCCAGCTGCCAGTGGCGACTTTTCAGGTCGGGACGTTGTAGCACCTCGCAGCAGGCCTGCCAGAACTTCAGTTCCAGTGCGCCGACCGCCATGTAGCGGCAGTCACTGGTGCGGTACACGTTGTAGCACGGCACGCCACCGGTCAGCAGGTCGCGTCCCGGCGCGGCCGGCGCACCGTTGTTGACGGCCACCAGTGGCATGATGTTATGGGCCAGCACCGCATCCGTCATCGAGACATCGACAAAGCGCCCCGGGCCGCCCATCTTGACCGCTACCAGTGCCGCCAGGATGCCCTGCAGCGCGCTTTGGGCCCCGCCCAGCAGGTCGGCTACCTGCAGGTTGCACAGGGCCGGCACGCCGTCGGCGCCGGCGTTCTGGTCCAGCATGCCCGCATAGCCGCTGTAGTTGATATCGTGCCCGGCCAGCTGCGCGAACGGACCGTCCTGACCGTAGCCGGAAATCGCGCACATCACCAGTTTGGGATTGATGCTGCGCAGCGTGCTCCAGCCCAGTCCCAGCTTGTCCATCACGCCGGGCCGGAAGCTTTCCACCAGCACGTCGGCGCCGGCCACCAGTTGCAGCAGCTGTTCGCGCTCGGCCGCATCCTTCAGGTCCAGCCGCAGGAACTGCTTGCCGCGGTTGACGGCCACGAAGAACTGCGACACCTCGTGGCGCACCGGTCCCATCACCCGCGCATAGTCGCCCGGTCCCGGATCTTCGATCTTCAGCACCTCGGCACCCATGTCAGCCAGATGCATAGTGGCCACCGGTCCGGGCAGCAAGCGGGTCAGGTCGAGCACGCGGATGCCCGCGAGCGGCAGTTCGGCATTCATCAGGCAGGCCTGTCAGTAAAGGGGGAAATCATTGTAGCAAAGCTGCCACGGTGGGCCGGAATTCGTTGATACCAGTCAACAACGGCCGGCAGGGCGGCAGGTAGGATGGCGCATGGCTGTCACCGCACACTGCGAAAGGATCATCATGCACGCCTCGAACACGGCCGGCGCCTGCGCGCCGCAGCAGTATCTGGTGTTCCGCCTCGGCGGACTGGAATATGCGCTGGACTTTCGCAAGGTGCAGGAGCTGCGGCCCTTGCAGGCGATGGAGCGCTTTGCGGCGGACGGCGAAATCATCAGCGGCGTGGCGGTGTCGCGCGGGGTCATCATGCCGGTGGTCGACATGCGCATCGCCTTCGGCCCGCGTCCGCCGCAGCATGATCCGCTGACCGATGTGATCATCCTGAAGCTGTCGAGTTGCGTGATGGGGATGGTGGTCGATGGCGTGACCGACATCGTCACGCTGACGCCGCAGCAGATCCAGCCCATCCCCGGCGCGGGTGCCGGGCAGGCCGTCGATTATCTGCTGGGACTGGGGGAACTGGACGGGCGCCGGCTGATCGTGGTCGACATCGACCGGCTGATGTCGATCCGAAAAATCAGCATCGGCGCCCGTCAGGCGGCCTGATCAGGCCAGCGCTTCGAGCTGTTCGTTCAGCTCCAGCCACTCGCCTTCCAGCTGGCCCAGATCCTTGGTGTAGAAGGCCTGGTCGGTCAGCAGCTGTTTCAGCTTGGCCTTGTTGGCGGCATCGTAGATCGATGGTTCGCCCAAGGCTGCATCCACGTCCGCCTTTTGCGCGCTGCGCTTGGCGATCTGCTCGTCGAGACGCTTGATCTTCTGCTCCAGTGGCTTGCGCAGCGTGGCCAGACGCTGGCGGTCTTCAGCGGCCTGGCGCTTCTGGTCCTTGCTGTTGACGGTTGGCGCGGCGGCCACCGGCGCCACCGGCGAGGTCACCGGGAAGTCGGTCTTGTTGGCCTTGCCCGCTGCCGGCAGCACGTCGGTGCCTTTGCCCAGCTTGGTTTGCAGCATCCAGTCCTTGTAGTCATCGAGGTCGCCGTCGAATGGTTGCAGCTTGCCGTCGGCGACGATGATGAACTGGTCGGTGGTGGCGCGCAGCAGGTGGCGATCGTGTGACACCACCACCAGCGTGCCTTCAAACTGCGCCAGCGCTTCGGTCAGCGCTTCGCGGGTTTCCAGATCCAGGTGATTGGTCGGTTCATCGAGCAGCAGCAGGTTAGGGCGCTGCCAGACGATCAGTGCCAGTGCCAGACGGGCTTTTTCGATCGGGGGCCATCCTGGCGCACCCGGCGCTAGCCGTCGACGAACGGCAGGCGGTCGGCCACGCCGGAGAGCTC
>JBGSBQ010000638.1:0-2756 GCA_041730475.1 Sphingomonadaceae bacterium | reverse complement strand
CTGAATCGCGCCGAAGTAGCGGGTTGCCAGCTTTTTCACGGCATCGGCCTTGACGTCGCCGACGATCACCGCCACCGCATTGTTCGGCGCGTAATAGGTGGTGAAGTAGCGCTGCAGATCTTCCTGCGTCCACGCCTTGATGTCCGATTCGTTACCGATTACCGACCACGAATATGGGTGGGCGCGGAAGGCCACGCCATTGACTTCTTCGTGCAGTGCGCGCAGGTTGGAGTTCTCCAGTCCCGTGCTGCGTTCGGACAGCACCACACCGCGCTCGCTGGCGACCATTTTCGGATCGATATTCAGGTGGGCGATGCGGTCGCTTTCCAGCGTGAAGATGGTTTCCAGCGAACTGGCCGGGAACCAGTCCTGATACACGGTCAGGTCGTTGCTGGTGTAGGCGTTATTCGAGCCACCTCTGGCTTCCATGGTGCGGTCGAACTGTTTCGGGCCGAAGTTTTTCGAGCCATTGAACATCATGTGTTCGAAGAAGTGCGACAGGCCGGTGATGCCGGGCGCTTCATTGCGCGAGCCGACCTTCCAGAACGTGTACATATTCGCGTTGGGAATGGTGTGCGATTCGAGCACGATGAATTTCATGCCGTTCGACAGGGTGAACGATTTCACCTGATCAGGCGTTGCCGCCTGCGCGCTGCAGGCCAGGCCCAGCATCACGCTGGCGGCCAGGGTGTTCCACTTCATGGGGCTTCCTTTCGGGATCGGGACGGACTGCGGCAAGGATACGATATCCGTTTTGATATTGCAGCGGTTTGACTAACTATTTGCCGGGGGCATGCTTAACGGATAGCATGGAGCTACGATTAACTTTACAGGATGGCAGCGGTCATGGAAAAACCTATGAGCTGGGTGGAGCACGAGCTAAGCATGACGGTGCTGATGACGCCGGATATGGCCAACTTCTCCGGCAACGTCCACGGCGGCACCATCCTCAAATATCTGGACAGTGTGGCCTATGCCTGTGCCAGCCGCTACTCGGGCAGCTATGTGGTGACGCTGTCGGTGGATCAGGTGATGTTCCTGCAGCCGATCCATGTGGGCGAGCTGGTGACGTTCCTGGCCTCGATTAACTACACGGGCCGTACCTCGATGGAAGTGGGGATCCGGGTGGTGACGGAGAATATCCAGCAGCGTCTGGTGCGCCATGCGAACAGCTGCTATTTCACCATGGTGGCGGTGGACGCCAACCGCAAGCCGGTTGAAGTGCCGGCGCTGGTGCCCGAGACGCCGGAACAAAAATCGCGCTGGGAGCAGGCCCAGTTGCGCAAGCAGGCGCGCCAGATGGTACACGGCGCTAAGAAAAGCGGTTGAGGCGAGGGCGCCGGCGCCGCGTTCGGCGTGGCGCTGCGGCTGTGGGGCGGGCCGCGCTGGCGTCAGGCCAGGTCGGCTAGCTCGGCGTCGGTAAAGCCGGCCTGACGGCGCGCATCGAAGTTGAAGGGGCCTTTCAGGACCGGTGCCCGGTAGCGTCGGGTCAGTTCGGCGTAGGTGGCGCGTGGCTCCAGCCCGCGCTGCGTGCACAGATAGCGATACCAGCGATTGCCGATGTCGACGTGGCCGATCTCGTCATGCAGGATGATGTCGAGGATGGCGGCCGCCGCCAGATCGCCGGCCTGTGCAATCTTGGCGCGCAACGGCGGGATCGCGTCCAGACCGCGCGCTTCCAGCGTGCGTGGTACCAGCGCCATGCGCGCCATCGGGTCGTCGCTGGTGCGTTCGACCATCTCCCACAGGCTGTCATGGGCGCTGAAATCGCCGTACTGGTAGCCCAGCGTTTGCAGGTGCGCCGCCAGCAGCGAGTAGTGGTAGGCTTCCTCCTTCGAGACCCGCAGCCAGTCGGTGTAGTACTGGGGCGGCATGGCGGGAAAGCGCCACAGCGCATCAAGTGCCAGATTGACGGCGTTGAATTCGATGTGGGCCAGCGCGTGTATCAGCATGGCGCGCCCTTCGATGGTGGCCATGGAACGCTTGCCGACCAGACGTGGCGGCACCAGTTCCGGCCGCGCCGGCCGGCCCGGGATACTGCCGCTGGCGGACAGGCTGGCGTCGGCATCGAGGCTGAGCGCACCGTCCGCCCAGGCCTGCGCCAGCGCCGCAACGGCGCTGGCTTTGCGGCCGGGATCCGCTTCGAGCAAACAATCTAAGGCGTGGGCACGCAATTCCGGCACTTGGGCCATGGTGAAACCTTCTGCAGACAAAGGACGCAGTGTAGCAAATTACGCCATGGATGGCCGCTGTCATACGCCGGTCATGCGGGCATGCCAAGCTATATGGTTTGGAAACAGGGAGCTTCTATGTATTCGGCAAAAGTAGTGTTTGCGCGCAGTGATGACGGCATCAACATGATTTTGTCGGCGGGTGGGCGGGTCATCACCCGCAGCGCCAGTCCCGAGTCCATCGTGCGCGAATTGCAGATACGCGGCACGCGCCAATTGCTGATCGATGGCATGTTTGCAACCGAGATTCCGACCACGCCGCGGACACTGACGCAAGCGGCCGAAGTGGCCTTCAGCGAACCGTTGGCGGTCCTGAAACTGATTGCCGCCTGTACTTCGATGGGGGAGGTGGCGGCGTTTCCTTATCCTGAACGCCGGGCCCGGCCGCGCGCCGAGCTGCCGGACGGCGTGGAAGCGTAAGCCGACTGCATGGTGCAGGGAGCGTAACGATAGTGCTGCAATAGCGTGCCCAGCGTTTGCGGCTGGCGCAGGATTTTGCATGCGGCCTGCAAGGCCGCGCAAATC
>JBGSBQ010000637.1:0-2718 GCA_041730475.1 Sphingomonadaceae bacterium | reverse complement strand
CTTCGCCCCGCAACAGGTCGAACGACACGTCGTGCACCGCGCGCAGCGACTGCGGCTTGCCAAACATGCCAGTCTTGCTTTGGAACGTGATGCCTATCCGGGAGAAACTTAAAATGGCCTCAGCACTCTTATCCGCAAGCGCTTGATTTTCTATCGTTGTATGCATGTCGCTCTCGCTATTAACCCGTTATGAACCGGCGAAATGGCAACGCACGAATTGCCCATCCGGATGCGCGCTCAAGGCCGGCCGCTCGGCGCGGCACAGCTCAGTCGCCTGCTGGCAGCGATTGACGAAGCGGCAACCGATCGGTTCGCCATAGATGGTGTCGACCTGCCCCGGTATCCCGACCAGTCGTCCAATCTGGCCCGGTCTGGGCACCGATGCCAGCAGCCCCTTGGTGTAAGGATGCATCGGATTCTTGAACAGGGTTCGGGTGTCGGCGGTTTCCACCAACTGGCCGCCGTACATGACGGCTACGCGGTCGGCGATTTGTGCGACCACGCCCATGTCGTGCGTAATGAACACCATGCCCATCCCGACTTCCCGTTGCAGCTTGCGCATCAACCGCAAGATCTGTGCTTGGATGGTGACGTCGAGCGCCGTGGTCGGCTCGTCAGCGATCAATACCTGCGGCTTGCACGACAGCGCGATGGCAATCATCACGCGCTGTCGCATGCCGCCCGACATCTGATGCGGATATTGCCTGGCGCGCACTTCGGGTGCCGAGATGCCGACCAGCTTCAGCAGCTCGAGCGCACGCGCCTGCGCCTCGGCCGCTTTGCAGAGGCCATGCGCAATCATGGCTTCGGCAATCTGGTCCCCGACTTGCTGCAAGGGGTTCAGCGAAGTCATCGGTTCCTGGAAGATCATCCCGAGCTGGTTGCCACGCACCTGTTCCATTTCCTGTTCCGACAGCGCCAGCAAATTCAGACGCTTGCCGTCGCGAGCGGTCAACCAGACTTCCCCTTGAATACTGGCCTGTCGGGTCAACAGACGCATCAGAGAAAATGAGGTGACCGATTTCCCGCACCCCGATTCCCCGACGATGGCGAGCGTCTCGCCGCCATGCAGCGAAAAACTCAGATCGTGCACCGCCTTGACGGTACCGCCCGGGGTCTGAAACGAGGTGGTGAGACCTTGGACCTCGAGTATCACTTCGGAACTTCTCATTGCGATGACCCTTTTCTGTTCAGCTCAATTACAGCATGCCGGTGGCGATCAGGATTTGCTTGACCTTGGCCACCGCAGCATCCGGCAACACGCGGTTCGGACGGCTCATATGACGGTTTTCAATAATGCCCATCAGGTGCATCGCTGTCTTGAAGCCGCCGACGCCGGAAGCGTTCGGGCTGGTGTCCGGCACGCCCTGGAACACGATCTGGAACAATTGAATCAAGCGTTCCTGCTCCTTGCGGGCAGCGACCCAGTCGCCGGCCTTGGCAGCGTTATACAGACGCACGTAACCGGCTGGGTCCACGTTGCCCAATCCCGGCACGTTCCCGTGTGCACCGCCCAGCAGAGCGTAATCGACCACGGTTTCGGAGCCGCTCAGAATGGAGAAATCCGGTTCATTGGCGAAATCCAGGCCCAGCATCCGCATATTTTCGATATCGCCGCTGCTGTCTTTCACGGCACAAATCAATTTGCGCTCATACATCTCGCGGATGGTTTCGCGCGACAGTTTCAGATTGGTGCACACCGGAATGTCGTAGGCCAGGATGGGCAGATCGACCGCGTCTTTGATCATGCTGAAATGATCGATGGTCTCACCCTGGCTGGAGCGGGTGTAAAACTGCGAAGTGACGACCAGACCGTCCACGCCGAGCGACTTGGCTTGCTTGGCGTTTTCGATCACGCGGTCGGTGGTGGGATCCATGGTGCCGCAGACGGCCGGCACTTTGCCTGCCGCTTCATCCAAGGCGATGCTGATCACTTCCGCACGTTGCTTAGCGTTCAGAAACACGCATTCCGACGTCGACCCGAGCAGGAACAAACCGTGGACGCCGCCGTCGACCAGGTGACGAATAACTTTACGCAGGCTTTTCTCGTCAACCTGGAAATCATTGGTCAAAGGAGTGACGACAGGAGGCACGATGCCGTGCAGTTTCAGAGTGGACATGCTGATTATTCCTTAAGTGTTTTAGGGTCAAAAGTTTGGCGCAAACCGTCGCCGATAAAATTGGCTGAAAGTGCAGTGATCACGATGAAGATGCCGGAAGGGAGCCAAATCCACGGGTATTGCTTGAGGACCGAAGCCTCACGCGCAATACTGATCAGGCTACCCCAGCTGGCATCCGGCAACTGCACGCCCAGGCCGAGAAAACTCAGCCCCGCTTCGGCCATGATGGCCGAGACGAAACCAAGCGATGAAAACACCACCAGCACATCCACCGTGTTCGGCAGACAGTGCTTGAATAAAATATAGGTATGGCCTGCCCCCAGCGTTTTGGCGGCAGCGACGAATTCCATTTCACGGATACTGAGGATGCGCGCCCGCACCAGACGGCAAACCAGGGGCCAGGATAAAAGGCCGATCACGATCACGGTCTTGCCGGTGCCAGAACCAATCACCGCTGCCAGCGTCATCAGCACGATGATCGGCGGAAAGGTCATCACCATATCGACGAAGCGCATGATCAGGTTGTCGATCCAGCCGCCAAAATACCCTGCCAGTGCGCCCAGTACGGTACCGACCAGCACGGCCAGCAGCACACTGG
>JBGSBQ010000636.1:0-2787 GCA_041730475.1 Sphingomonadaceae bacterium | reverse complement strand
CTCCGCCAGCTCGGAAAGCACGAGGTGGAAGACCAACTGAGCGGCATCGCCTGGCTGAGCCGGCAGAGCTTCGTCGACGCCAAGCGCATCGGCGTGCACGGATGGAGCTATGGCGGCTTCATGCCGCTGCGCCTGCTGGCGGCGGCCTCAGACAAGATCGCGATGGGGGTCTCGGTCGCGCCTGTGACTGACTGGTCGCTGTATGACACCCACTACACCGAACAGTTCATGGGTCTGCCGAAAGAGAACGCCGCCGGTTATGCCGACAGCAGCGTCTATGCCCACCTCGACGGCCTGAAGTCGCCGCTGCTGCTGATGCACGGCATGGCCGACGACAACGTGCTGTTCACCAACACCACGCGCCTGATCGATGCGCTGGTCAAGCGCAATGTGCACTTTGAACTGATGACCTATCCGGGCGCCAAGCACGGCATCTCGGGTCGCAGTGCGCAACTGCATGTGTACGGCAACATCGAAGCCTTCTTCAAGAAAAAGCTGATGCCGGACGCGTCGAAATAAACGAAAACAGTCGCTACTTGCGACTCATGCTGTTCAGCTAAGGCGCAGAGCGGCTGGCAAACCCCACCGACGCAAAGCCGGGGTCAGACCCGTCGGGTCTGACCCCAGATCTTGCCCTGGGGTGTAAGCGCATGCTTCGGCACTTTAACTGAAAAGCAATACCGCTGCATACGGCTGTTTTGTTGTTAGCGATTACCCTTGTCGATGGCATCCTTGACGGCCTCTTTGGCGTCGCCTACACCCTTCTGCAACTTGCCTTCGACCTGTTTGCTGAGACCCTTGGCCTGCTGTTCCGAACTGCCAACGATCTTGCCGGCTTCCTGCTGGATCTTGCCGCCGATATCCTTGGCCGTGCCTTTGATCTGGTCCTTGTTCATGGTGCGCTCCTTCATCGTTAAGTGATGCTACGGGTCACGCGGCCTGTGCCGCGCGCTGACCCTCACTGTAGGCAGAAGTTGCCATCCAATCTGTGCGCGAGCGTACACTCGCCAGCATTCGATCAGCGCGGCTTGCGCCAGACGCTGGCCAGCCACGGCTGCTGCTCGCGCGGCAAGCCGTGCGGGCGATAGTAATGCCGCACTTCGACAAACCCGACCGCCTCCAGATGCGCCTTCCAGCCGGCGTAATCGTGATAATTGCCGTAGCGCGGACCATTCCAGCCTTCGCGGTTGTCGCCGCGCGGATTG
This sequence comes from Sphingomonadaceae bacterium, assembly GCA_041730475.1. Taxonomy (GTDB): domain Bacteria; phylum Pseudomonadota; class Gammaproteobacteria; order Burkholderiales; family Burkholderiaceae_D; genus Rugamonas. Next base: position 1,582 of record JBGSBQ010000636.1, on the reverse strand, counting down.
GAGCTGAACAGCACGCCGCCCGGCCGCAACCCGGCAAACAGCATGCGCAGTACCTGCGCCAGCGCCGCCCCCGGCACGTGGAACAGCGACGCATTCGCATAAATGCCATCAAACGCCGCCGCCGGAATCGACAGGTCGACAAAGTCCTGCCGCCACACCTCGCAGCCGCTGAAGGCGCGCGCCATCTCGACAAAACGGGCCGCGCCGTCAATGCCGATGGCGCGGTGGCCCATGCTGGTAAAAGTTTTCAGATCACGCCCCGGACCACAACCGAGGTCGAGCAAATCCAGCGGCGCCGGCACCGTGATTGCCTCTAATAAGGCGGCAATGTTCTGGCTGACGTCGTGGTCGATGGTGCCGGCAAAGAACTGCTCGGCGGTGCTGTCGTAGTGTTGCAGCGTGCGCTGCGTGAGATCGGTGAGGCCGGACGTGGATTCCATGGTGTTCCTGAACGGCAGCGCCGCCCATGCCCCATGCATGGACAGCGCCGCCCGCTTCACTTTACCAGACCCGCACCCGTTGCTGTGGCGCCAGATAGAGCTTCTGGTCCGGCTGTACATCAAACGCCGGATACCACGCGTCCAGATTGCGCACGGTGTAAGTGCGCCATTGGGCCGGTGCGTGACCGTCGGTCAGCACGGCACGCCGCAAGGCCGCTTCGCGCTGGGTGCTGCGCCAGCTGGTGGCATACGCCGTGAAGAACTGGCGATCGGCGTCGGCCAGCACCGGCTTGCCTTTCAGCGCGGTCTTGTAGGCGTCAAAGGCGGCCGCCAGACCAGCCAGATCCGCCAGGTTTTCGCTCAAGGTCTGCTGGCCGTTGATGGCCAGATCCGGGAACGCTTGATAGGCCGAATACTGCGCCACCAGTACGGCCGACGCTTGCTGGAAATGCTCGCTGTCGGCCTTGGTCCACCAGTCGCGCAGACGGCCACGGGCATCGAACTGCGCGCCCTGATCGTCAAAGCTGTGGCTGATTTCGTGGCCGATGGTGGCGCCGATGGCGCCGTAATTGGCCGCATCGCCCGCCTGCGGATCAAAGTATGGCGCTTGCAGGATCGCGGCCGGGAAATTGATCGCATTCTGCATCGGCATATTGACGGCATTCACCAGTTGCGCTGGCATGCACCATTCCTTGCGGTCGACCGGCTGGCCCAGCTTGGCCAGTTGCTGGGCGGTGTGGAAACGCTCGGCCCGCAACTGATTGCCGATGGCGTCGCCTGCCACCACTTGCAGGCCCTTGTAACTGGTCCATTTGTCCGGATAGCCAACGCCAACGTACAGCGTATTCAGCTTGGCATGGGCCTCTTTCTTGGTGGTCGCTGCCATCCAGTCGAGCTGGTCGATGCGGACATGGAAGGCCGCCACGATGTTGCTGACCATCTGTTGCAGCTTCTGCTTGGATTCGGCCGGGAAGTGGCGCTCCACATACAGCTTGCCCAGCGCATCGGGCATCGCATCATTGACGGCCGCCAGGCTACGCTTCCAGCGCGGCATCTGCTGCGGCGTACCGCTCAGGGTGCGGTCATAGAAGTCAAAATGCTGGACGGCCAGCGCTTTCGGCAGCGCCGTACTCAGGTGATTG
>JBGSBQ010000635.1:0-2796 GCA_041730475.1 Sphingomonadaceae bacterium | reverse complement strand
GCGCGAGGCTGCGCGTATTCGGTGCCCGACCGGTGGCAACCAGCAACTTGTCAGCGCGCAATTCACCGTGTCCGGTGGTCAGCACGAATTCGCCGTTCACATGGGCGACCTGGCTGGCTTGCGTGTGCTCCAGCACCTCGATGCCCTCGGCGCGGAAAGCGGCTGTCACGGCCTCGCCGATGGCCGGGTCTTCCCGGAAGAACAAGGTGCTGCGTGCCAGGATCGTGACCTGGCTGCCGAGCCGGGCAAAGGCTTGCGCCAGTTCCAACGCCACCACCGACGAACCGATCACGGCCAGGCGTGCGGGAATGGTGTCGCTGACAAGCGCTTCGGTGGAAGTCCAGTAGGGTGACTCTTTCAGGCCCGGAATCGGCGGCACGGCCGGACTGGCACCGGTGGCGACCAGGCAGCGGTCGAACGTTACCTCGCGCTCGCCACCCTCGTTCAAACGGACGACCAGGCTCTGGTCGTCCTTGAAACGCGCTTCACCGTGCAAAACGGTGATGGCTGGATTGCCGTCCAGGATGCCTTCGTATTTGGCGTGCCGCAGTTCATCGACACGGGCCTGCTGCTGGGCCAGCACTTAGCTGCGGTCAATCGCAGGCACAGTTGCCGCAATACCGCCGTCGAACGGACTTTCCCGGCGCAGATGGGCAATATGGGCAGCGCGGATCATGATCTTGGACGGCACACAGCCGATATTGACGCAGGTGCCGCCGATGGTGCCGCGTTCGATCAGCGTGACCGTCGCGCCTTGCTCGACGGCCTTCAGCGCCGCCGCCATCGCGGCCCCGCCGCTGCCAATGATGGCGATATGCAAACCGGCGCCCTCAAGTGCATCACGGATTTTTGGTTCATCTTTGAAATCACCAACCCGGATCGAGCCTTGATAACCCAATGCGGCGATGGCGGCCAGCAGTTGGTTGTGGCTCACGGCGGTGTCTGCCATGACTTGCGCGCGGCTTTCTGGATAGGACACCACAGCGGCATTCACGCCGGGAATCTTTTCCAAAGCATCTTTGACATGGGTGGCGCAGGATGTGCAGGTCATGCCATTCACGGTGATTTCGGTCATTTTTTTACTCCATTGAATTTCGGGGTGCAGCAGGCATCGGCTTGGCGTTTTCGTTGGATGGCGTAGATGGTCAAGCCGATGAAAATCGCCAGCGCAGGCAGCAGCACATAGTCCAGATAGCCGGTCAGCGCGGACAAGCCGACCACACCGAGCAAAATGACCAGAACAGGGGTGAAGCAACACAGCGCCACGAGGGTTGTGCCAATGATGCTGACCCGCAGCAGTGTCTTCGGGTCTTTCATGATCAGTTCTTGACTGATGATGGGTAGCCCGCATCCTCGGTAGCCTTGGTCAGTTTCTGCACGCTGGTCTTGGCATCATCGAAGGTGACCACCGCTTCGCGCGTCTCGAAGGTCACGTCAACTTTACTGACGCCATCGACCTTGGAAATCGCCTTCTTGACAGTGATCGGACAGGCCGAGCAGGTCATGCCCGGTACGGACAGCGTAACGGTCTGGGTGGCGGCCCACACGGGGGCAACAACGGCAGCGAGGGCAAGGGCGGAAAGCAGCTTTTTCATGGTGAACTCCTGTGATCAATAGAAAAATGGCACGACGTAGGGAAATCCGAGCGCGACCAAAACCAGCACGGCCACGCCCCAGAAAATGAGCTTGTAAGTAGCTCGCACTTGGGGAATCGCGCAAACCTCACCCGGTTTGCAGGCGGCTGACGGCCGGTAGATGCGCCGCCAGGCGAAGAACAACGCCACCAGCGCCACGCCGATAAAGATGGGGCGATAGGGTTCCAACACCGTCAAGTTGCCGATCCAAGCGCCGCTGAACCCCAAGGCGATCAGAACCAGCGGCCCGAGGCAGCAAGCCGAGGCGAGGATGGCGGCCAGCCCGCCAGTGAAGAGCGCGCCGCGCCCGTTTTGAGGTTCAGACATACGTTTGTCCTTTCGAATCTGAATTGGATAGCTTAAGCTTACTTCCGTAGTTATGTACGGAGTCAAGCGATATGGAAAACAATTTGGAGAACCTGACCATTGGCGTTTTCGCCAGGACGGCCGGGGTCAATGTGGAGACCATCCGGTTCTATCAGCGCAAGGGCTTGCTCCCGGAACCGGACAAGCCTTACGGCAGCATTCGCCGCTATGGCGAGACGGATGTAACGCGGGTGCGCTTCGTGAAATCAGCCCAGCGGTTGGGCTTCAGCCTGGATGAGATCGCCGAGCTGCTGCGGCTGGAGGATGGCACCCATTGCGAGGAAGCCAGCAGCCTGGCCGAGCACAAGCTCAAGGACGTGCGCGAGAGGATGGCTGACCTGGCGCGCATGGAGGCCGTGCTGTCTGATTTGGTGTGCGCCTGCCATGCGCGGAAGGGGAACGTTTCCTGCCCGCTGATTGCGTCACTGCAAGGGAAGAAAGAACCGCGCAGTGCGGACGCGGTGTAGCCCGAGGGAACTACGCCTTAGCGTGCTTTATTTTCCGTTTTCTGAGGCGACTCCAACGTCAGAAAAGACCGTGCGGTCGACTTTTGATATTTCGTGCTGTCGCCTTCTGAAAGTGACAAGCAAGTCAGTGCTGGGTCAGTGTCGGATAGCCCTGGATGAATACGCGGTCGGTCTTGGCCGCCGGCACATGGCAGCCCATGCAGTCGGCTGCGTAGCTGACGGCGACATTCTTGGCGGGGGCGTCGGCCTTGAACAGCGCCCAGCCCCAGCCGTCGCCCCACAAGGGGTTGCTGGCGAAACGGCCTTTGGCGTCCTTGACCATCACGAAC